>DATFMD010000409.1:0-2088 GCA_035267125.1 Nitriliruptoraceae bacterium
GAGGATGGCCGTGATGCGACCGGTCTCGATGCCGAGCTCGAGCTGGTCCAGGGCCCGGACGGGTCCGTAGTCCTTGACAACTCCGGTGAGTGTGACGGCGTCCATGGTGTCCTCGTGTCCTGGTGTGCTCGGTTCCGGGTGGTTCCCGAAGTTGACTGCACCGTACGAACGGCACCCCACCACTCTCGCGTGCCGTCGGTCACGATCTCGACCCATGACTTCTGGCACCCGCCGGGCCGCAACCGCACGCGTAGAGTCGCCGCATGGACTCCACGACCTCGCCCACCTCGACCGAGGACCTCGACCACCGGAATGCCCTGGTGGGCATCGTGACGACGCTGTCCGTCTCCGTGCCCGTCCTGGTCGCCCAGGTGTCGGGGACTGCCACGGACCTCGTGAAGCAGCCGGCGGCATGGTGGATCGCATACCTGGCGTTCGTGGCCACGCTGGTGGTGAGCGTGAACGAGTGGCCACGGCCCTGGTCGCAGACGCAGCACCGCGCCGCACTGTTGGTGCTCACCACGAGCGGCCTCGCCGCCGTTGCGCTGTCACCCGCCTACGGCTTCTCCGTCGTGCTGCCGATCGTGACGGCCACCGCCGCCACCTACGTCATCGGGTTCCGGCCGGCACTCGGACTCGTGGTGTTCCAGGCAGCAGTGATCCTGGTGGTCTATCTCGCCGCCCCACAGGTCCGTCCGGGCGAGGCCATCCTGCAGGGAGTCGCCTGGGGTGGCTTCATGGGCTTCGCGGTGTTCACCGTCGAGGCCGAGGCTCGCCAGTCCAGAGCGCGTGAACGCCTGGCAGTGCTCAACGACGAACTGGCGTCGACGAATGCCGAATTGGCCCGCTCCAACGCCGAACTGGAGGAGGCACAACGCCAACTGGCGGCCACCAGCCGCAACGCCGAGCGCCTGCGGATCTCGCGCGACCTGCACGATCTCATCGGCCACCAGTTGACTGCCCTGACCCTCCAGTTGGAGACGGCCAGCCACCTGGGCGTCGGACCGGCCACCGACAACGTCGACCGCGCCCGCACGATCGCGCGTGACCTGTTGGGCGACGTGCGCGAGGTGGTCGGGCAGTTGCGCCTGGACGCCACACCCGACGCCACACCCGATGCCGCGCCGCAGCCCGCGACGCGGCCCGGGGATGCGCGCAACGACCTCGCGCGTCAACTCCGTGAAGCCGCCGCAGCGGTCGTGTCACTGCAGGTCGCACTCGACCTCGACGAATCCGTGCTGCCCGCTGACGAGCACCGTGCGACCGCAATCCTTCGTGTGGTCCAGGAGGCAATCACCAACACGGCCCGCCATGCCGAGGCAGACCACCTCTGGATCGCTGTGGCCGCGCACGGGGACGACCTGGTCGTGACCGCACACGACGACGGCCGCGGTGCGACGATGCTCGAGCCGGGCAACGGGCTGGTCGGCATGCGCGAGCGGCTGGCCACGGTCGGCGGCACCCTCGCGACCTGGACGCCGTCCGACGACGGCCTGCATCTCGAGGCCCGGATTCCCATCCGGAAGCGGCCATGACCGCCGCCCCGACACCTGGCGACGAGCCATCCCCGATCCGGGTGTGCCTGGTCGACGACCAGACGCTGGTGCGCGAAGGGATCAGGGGCCTGTTGGCGCTGGCCGACCAGGTCGAGGTGGTCGCCGAGGCGACCGACGGCATCGAGGGCCTGGCCGTCATCGACGCCGAGGACCCCGACGTGGTGCTGCTGGACCTGCGGATGCCTCGCCGCGACGGGCTCGCCCTGCTCGAGGATCTCGCGGCACGCGACGGCCCGATGCCACCGGTCCTGGTCCTGACCACCTTCAACGACGACGAACTGGTGCTCCAGGCGCTGCGCAGCGGCGCGCGTGGCTACCTCCTCAAGGACGTGACCCTGGACCAGTTGGTCGGCGCGATCGAAAGGTTGGCTGGACCAGCGTCCCGCCGTCGATCACGGCGGGCCTGCTGGAACGGCTCGGCACCCCGGCAACCGGCGAGGTCCCCATCGGTCCGCCACCCTCACTCACCCCTCGCGAGTTGGACGTGCTCGGCCTGGTCGCGGCCGGCTTTCCGAACCGTGATGTCGCCGCG
>DATFMD010000410.1:0-2289 GCA_035267125.1 Nitriliruptoraceae bacterium
TCCGGCCAGCGTGCGCACAGACGACGACATCCCGTCCCACACGCGCACACCACCACCCAGGCCGCCCGTCCTACCTCAGCGTGCGCACAGACGACGACATCCCGTCCCACACGCGCACACCACGACCCAACCGGCCCCCCAGAACCGCAGCGTGCGCACAGACGACGACATCCCGTCCCACACGCGCACACCAAAGTCGGTCGCCACCCCGAGAAGTTCGGGGTGGCGACGGAGGAGGTGGTGGGCGGACAGCGTCCGGAGCGGCCTCGGAGGCGCCGTCGGGGCGTTCAGCCGGCCGGAGCGGCCTCGGAGGCGCCGTCGCGGCGGTCAGCCGTTCACGGCGGCGTCCAGGGCACGTCGGGTCAACACGGTCGCAAGATGACGACGGAAATCGGCATCGGCGTTGAGGTCGGACGGGGGGGACGTGTCGTCGCCGGCCGACGCGGCCGCGTCGGCGATGGCGTCGGCGCCGTTGCCCCGCAGCGCGGCCTCGGTCGCACTGGCCCGCAGCGGGACGACACCCATGTGGGTCAGCCCCACCCGAGCGTCGCTGATCGAGCCATTGGACTTGACCAGGGCCAGCGCACCGACGATCGCCCACGCCTGGGCGACCCGGTTGAACTTCTGGTAGTTCCAGGACCACGAGTCGTCGAGTTTCGGCACCCGGACCTCGACCAGGACTTCGTCATCGGCCACCGCAGTCTCGAGGTAGTCGACGAAGAAGTCGGCGGCGGCAACGTCACGACGGCCACTCGATCCGGCGATCACCATCGTGGCGTCCAGGGCCAGCACGGCAGCCGGCAGGTCGCCGGCGCTGTCACCGTGTGCCAGTCCCCCACCGAAGGTGCCGCGATGGCGGACCTGGGGGTCACCGACGGTCTCGGTGACGTGCGACAACACCCCACAGTGGGCGCGGACCAACTGGTTGGTGACCACCTCGTGGTGGGTGGTGGCAGCGCCGATGACGAGGTGGTCGCCATCCTCGCGCACGCCGGTCATCTCCTCGACACGACCGACGTCGACCAGGACCTCGGGGTAGGCAAGCCGCAGCCGCATCATCGGCAGCAGGCTGTGCCCTCCAGCCAGGATCTTGGCGTCGTCGCCGTGCTCGGCCAACGCTGCGACGGCAGCGTCGACGGAGTCGGCCCGGAAATAGTCGAACTCGGCGGGAATCATGCGTCACCTCCTTCGGTGGAACCGGCGTGACCGCCGGCATGCTGGGCCTCGCCCGCGTTGGCCGCCCCTCCCCCGTCGTCAGCGGCGTCGGCGGCGCGGCCGTCGGCCTCCTGGACGTCGTGGTCGTCGGCCGACCCGGCCTGACGTGCCTGCTGCATCGCCGTCCAGACGTTGCGGGGCGAGGCCGGCATCAACACCTCGTTGACACCCATCGGGCGCAAGGCGTCGATGACGGCGTTCATGATGGCCGGCGTGGACGCGATCGCCCCGGCCTCGCCGACGCCCTTGACCCCCATCGGGTTCGTCGTGGCCGGCGTTTCCGTCCGATCCGTGCGGAACGTGGGCAGGTCCGGCGCCCCGGGCACGTAGTAGTCGACGAACGACCCGGTGTTGAGGTTGCCGGCGTCGTCGTACACGGCTCCTTCGTAGAGCGCCTGGGCGATCCCCTGGGCGAGGCCGCCGTGGACTTGGCCCTCGACGATCTGCGGGTTGACGACCTTGCCCACGTCGTCCACCGACACGTAGTCGAGCAACTCCACCCGACCGGTTTCGGTGTCCACCTCCACCAGCGCAAGATGCGTGCCATGCGGATAGGAGAAGTTCTCTGGATCGATCGCGGCGTCGGAGTCAAGCGACGGCTCCATGCCATCCGGGGCGTCGTGCGGGCTGAAGGTCGCCCAGGCAATCTCCTGCATCGACTTCGACTGCTCGGGCGCACCCGCGACGTGGAAGACGCCACCGGTGAACTCGAGGTCGTTTTCGTCGGCTTCCAACAAGTGGGCAGCGATCCGGCGGGCCTTCTCGACCACCTTGAGTGACGCCTCGTGGACGGCGTAGCCGCCGACGACGAGCGAACGCGACCCGTACGTGTCGAGCCCCCGGGGCGCGACGCTGGTGTCGCCGTGTCGAACCTCGATGTCCTCGAACGGAATACCGAGCGCGTCGGACGCGATCTGGCTCCAGGCGGTCACGTGACCCTGGCCATGGGGACTGGTGCCGGTGATGACCTCTGCCTTGCCGGTCGGCAGAATCCGGATCTGCGCATGCTCCCAGCCTCCGGCGGCGTACCGCAGTGAGCCCAGGACACGCGACGGCGCCAGCCCACACATCTCG
>DATFMD010000411.1:0-30594 GCA_035267125.1 Nitriliruptoraceae bacterium
GTCACCCTGATCACGACACTGCTGCCAACCCAGGACGCGCTGGCCGTCGCGGCGTCCACCGTCGTCGTGGCAGGACTGTTCAATCCCCTGCGGATCCGCCTCCAGGACCTGGTCGACCGACGGTTCAACCGCACCCGGTACGCCGCCCACCAGGTCGTCCAGCAGTTCGGGCGCGACATCGGCCAGGAGACCGACATCGATCGCGTCGTCGACAAGCTCGTGGACGCGGCGGGCGCCACCGTGGCCCCAGTCACGGCGGCCGTGTGGCAGCCACCGTTGCAAGTCGACGACTCGACGTCGGACGTGCCGACGCCGGTGTCGTGACGGGCATCCGGCGTCCCACGCGGCTGCGCACCGCCGGGCCTGTTCGTGGTCTGCGCTGGCTTCGTTAGGCTACGACGACCGAGGGGTGGGAGTGGCCGTCCAACAGCGCATCAGGCTCCACACCACCGACGACGGTGTCCGGATCGCGTGGGCCGCGAGCGGTTCGGGACCGCCGCTGGTCAAGGCGCCCAACTACCTCACCCACCTCGAGCATGACTGGGACAGCCCGGTCTGGTCGCACTGGTTGCGGGCGCTCTCGTCGTCCCGGACGTTGCTCCGCTACGACCCGCGCGGCTGCGGCATGTCGGACCTGGACGTCGACGACTTCACGCTCGACACGTGGGTGGCGGACCTCGAAGCGGTCGTCGACGCCGCCGGCCTCGACTCCTTCCCCCTGCTCGGAATCTCGGCCGGCGCCCCGATCGCCATCTCGTACGCCGCACGCCACCCGGAACGTGTCACGAAGCTCGTGCTGTACGGCGGGTACGCCCGAGGTCGCAGCCACCGCGACGGCCCCGACGCCCAGCGCGAGGCGGATGTCCTGCTGGGACTGATGGCTGCCGGGTGGGGGCAGGACAACCCCGCGTTCCGCCGCGTGTTCACGACCCTGTTCATGCCCGGCGGATCACCGGAGCAGATCGACTGGTTCGACGAGCTCCAACGACTGACCGTGCCACCGGAGAACGCAGTGCGGTTCGAGCAGGGCTTCTTCGACATCGATGTCCGGGCGGCGGCCGAGCAGGTCCAGGCGCCCGCGCTCGTCCTCCACGCCCGCGAGGACGCCATGTGCCCATTCGAGGGCGGGTACGAGCTGGCCGCGCTGTTGCCACGCAGCGAGTTCGTGCCCCTGCCCGGCAGGAACCACATCCTGCTCGAGCACGAGCCGGCGTGGCCCCGCTTCCTCGCGGCCGTCCGTGGGTTCCTGGACCAGCCCGCTGTCGACGATGACACCGACCCCCGGGCGGGCCGAGTCCGGGAGCTGACACCGCGCCAGCGCGAGGTCCTCGACCTGATCGCACAGGGACGATCCAACGACGAGATCGCTGACGAACTCGTCCTGAGCCCGACGACGGTCCGCAACCACATCACGCGGATCTTTCGCACGCTCGACCTGCGCGACCGCGCCCAGGCAATCGTCGTCGCCCGCGATGCCGGCCTCGGACGCTGAGACGAGCGGAGACCGTGGCCGCCACCACAGATGACCGTTGACGAGCCGTCGTCCAGTGTCACGAGGCCTCACAACACCGCCATCACGAACGCGACAGCAGCGATGCCGCTGACGACCGTCGCAGCCAGGTTGCTGGTTCGCCACGCCACGGCCGAGGCCACGACGATGCCGGCGAGCGTGGGCACCGGCGAACCGACCGGACCGCCTCCGTGCACGAGATGCGTGGCGATGATGGCGGCCATGGCCGCAGGTCCGACGTCGTCCAGGGCACCACGGACCCGCCCCGGCAGCCGGTCGGCCGGCACCAGGACGATGAAGGCGATCCGCAGGACGTAGGTCACTGCGACGCCGGCGATCAGGGCGAGAGCAGGGATCATCGGGTCCTCCCGGGGTCGAGCAGTGCCGGGATCAAGCCTGCGATGACGCCGACGAGCAGCCCGAACCCGTGCGGCATCCACGAAGCGGCCACCGCGACCACGGCTGCGACAGCAGCGGGTCGACGAGCGGCGGCAGTGCGAAGCTGCGGCACCAGCAGGGCGAGGAAGACGGCCGGGACGGCGAACCCCATCGCGGGCAGGTCGGGCAGCACTGGTCCGAGCACGATCCCGGCGGTGATCGCCGCCAGCCAACCCAGTCCGAGGGTGCCACCAGCCGCCAGCCAGTACGCGCGGAATCGCTCCGGGCTCCCGAGGTCGTCACGGCTGGTCGCGATCGCGTACGTCTGGTCGATGACGAAGTGGGGGGCCAGCCAGCGGAACCACCCGGGCTGGTCGCGGAACCGTGGCTGGAGGGACGCCCCGTAGACCAGCAGACGTGCGTTGACGAGCGCCGTCGTCCCCAGGACGGCGATGACACCCGCGCCGTCGGCGACCAGCCCGATCGACGCCAGCTCGGCCGAGCCGCTGTAGTACCCAGCGGACGCGAGGACACCCAGGACACCCCCGATCTCGGCCGTGCGGGCGATGGCGACGCCGATCACGACGGCGAACGGCACCACCGAGACCACCACTGGGAGCACATCCGACACACCGCTGCGCGCGGCGCCCTGCGCTGGTCCCGGAATCGAGCTGTCGACACGACCGGCGTCAGTGTCGTTTCCCATGTTCGGGTCCTGGACCCTGGTCCCGGTGCTCACGGTTGCTCCCGCCATCGACTGGTACCAGCGTGCGGACATGGGCGTGGCAAGTCATGGGAGCCGGGTCCCCATTCAGACGGGGGGTCGGGCGGTGGCCGTGGTCCCGAGTGGGGAGCAGGCTCCCACGCCATCCCGTACCTGGGTTCCAGGCGGGGTTCGCTCAGAGGTACTCCAGCCACGCATGCTGGCCCTGCCAGGTTCGCAGGCTCGTGGCCAGCCATTCCCGTTGAACCCGTTCGAGCCGAGGAAGGACGGCCAGCAAGTCCGCACGGTCCTTGGGGCGATCGTGGGCGGCCTTGAACAGCAGGGCGATCTCGGGCACCACGATCGGGATCCCGTCCACTCGGGTCCCGACCTGCCCAAGTGGCCGGGTGATCCGCTCGTCCTTCTTGAACACCCAGTCGTCGCCGGACGTCGGCGTGGCAAGCAGGTCCAGCAGCCAGGGCGATTCCGCGTCCGTTCGCAGCCAGAACTGCTCCTCGTCGTCGCGAACACGGATCCCGGGCAGGATGGGGCGCAGCCGGGCGGGACCGGGTGCCCAGAGGTGGAGGCGTCGATCCTGGACCCAACGCCGCAGGTTCGGCAGGTCGCGCGCCAGGAACGTGACGTCGGTGTCGTCATGGTGACGTGGATGTCCAGACGCGAGTTCGATCGCCCAGCCGCCCGTGATCCACCATTCGAACGGGGCGTCGGACAGCAGTTCCGCGACCTCCAGAGGCGGCAGGATTCGCCAGCGCCCCATGAGCGCGAGGAAGTCCTCCTCGGGCAGCTCGTCCTGCACCCGTGGGCCGTCGGCGACCGGCGCTCGCGGGTCCTCGATCGGCTGCGCCGGATCACTCACGTCGGGCCCTCTCGGCAGCGTGGTCGCGTTGATGGTGCCACCACTCCGGCGTGATCACACCGCGACTCCCGGATCGCAGGTCATGCTCAGCGGGGTTGCTTGACGGCCACACCGGCGCGCCACACGTGGGTCACGCGATCGGGGTGGCCCCACAGGTCCAGATCGGTCAGGGGGTCGCCGTCGATCGCGATGACGTCGGCGTCGAAGCCGACGGCGAGTTGGCCGGATCGAGGAGCGAGCGGGCCGAGCGTGTCGGGCCCGTTGGCAGTCGCGGCCTCGACCGCCTGCAACGGGGTCATCCCGGCGTCGACCAGGTGGCGCACCTCGCGACCGTTGCGACCATAGGTGGCCCCGGACAGGAAGATGTCGGTTCCCATGGCGATCCGAACCCCTGCGGCGATCGCGATGCGCATCGCTTCGAGGTGGGTGTCGGCGATCACGTGGATCTCGCGGGCCACGTGCGCGGGCAGGTCGTCCAGCGCCAGGAGTTCCTCGATGACGAACCGTGTCGGCACCAACATCGCGCCGGCCTCGACCATCGCCGTCGCGGCCTCCTCGTCCACCCATGTCCCGTGCTCGATGGTGTGCACGCCGGCCTGCAGGGCGGCCATGATTCCCGGCTTGCCGTGGCAGTGGGCCGCAACGACCCGGTCGGCCCGCGCCGCCTCCTCCACGATCACCCGCAGTTCATCGAGTGAGAACTGCTGGTGGATCGGGTCGTCGAGCGTGCTCATGACCCCGCCGGACGCGCACACCTTGATGACGGCCGCGCCCTTGCGCAACTGCCGCCGCACTGCCTGGAGGCATGCCGGTACGCCATCCGCCAGGCACGTCATGGCCTCGGACTCGGCCAGCCCGTTCACCCAGTCCAGCGGCAGGCCGTGGACGTCGCCATGGCCTCCGGTCGTGGACAGGATGGAGCCTGCGCCGTGGATGGTCGGCCCCACGAGCGACCCCTCGGCGACGGCCCTGGCCAGGTACACGCCCAGCCCGCCGACCTCGCGCACCGACGTCACGCCACCCATGAGCGTGCGGGTCACGTCCCCGGCGGCGCGGGCTGCCTTCAGGGCAGTCGGCTCGGTCACCCACGCCTGCACGTCGGGCGTGGTGCCGCCGACGAAGTGACCGTGGGCCTCCCAGAGCCCGGGCAGCACGGTCGGCACGTGGAACGAGCCGTCGACCTCCGGTGCCTCGTCCGTCGCTCCGACCCAGGCGATCTTCTGGCCGTCGAGCACGACGGACCCGTCGCGGATCGGCGCACCACGCCCCGGGATGAGCACGTCAGCATCGATCCGTGCCCTGTCCATGCCCGTCCTCCGGTCGCTGCCACGACCCTACGCCGCCGCCGCACAGGGCGGAGGTTCACCGGACGGTCAGCGAGCCACCCATCCCCGTGTTGAAGTGACCCGACAGCGTGCAGATCACCTGGTACGTGCCGGGCTCGTCGATCGTGAGGGTCCGGGTCACTGCATCGCCGCTCGGCACCTCCTCGACCTTGAACAGGACCATGTCGTCGTCGAACTCGGACAGCTTCGTGATGGTCTGGCCCAGTGCCAGCAGCGTCCAGTCGTGTTCGGTTCCCCCGCGGTTGGCGAACTCGATCGTGAGTTCCTCACCGGCAGCGACCGACCAGATGTCGGGCTGGAATCGCCACTCGTAGGCCTCGATGTCGATCGACAGCGTCGGCGACGCCGTGCTCGACGGAAGCGTCGCGTCGTCGCCGGATGGGCTCGCCACCGCCGTGGTCGTCGCGCTCCCGACGGGACTCTGGGACGCCGACTCCGGCGCGCCGCTCGTCGAGGATTGCACGGCCGACGGCGCCTCTGTCATGGTCGGCGCGTCGGTGGTCGACGTCGTCACCGCGTCACTGCCGCCACAGCCACCCAGCGCGACCACACTGGCCAATCCGATGAGCAAGGTCGTCACTGATCGCACGGGTGTCCCCCTGGTTGACGGCGGAACCGCCGGCCGCAGGCATGGATGCCGCGTCTACGGTGGAACCGGGAGTGGAGTGTGCGCTCGGACCGTTGCAGTCCTGTTGCAAGTCCCCCTGAACCGACCGGGCCCGGGTCCAGGTCCGGGTCCAGGTCCAGGTCCAGGTCCAGGTCCAGGTACGGGCTACGGACAGACGTCGACATGGAGGAACTGGTCGCACTCGTCGTCGGTGAGCGTGCGGGTCACGCGCTGGTGCGCGATCGTGACCAACTCGTCGAGGTCGAGGGTCCACACGCGGACCTCGTCTTCCGCACTGGACGCCAAGGTCGTTCCGTCACTCCCGAAGGCCACGGCCCCCACTGGTCCGCCGCTCCCACGCAGCACCAGCGTCTGCGATCCGGACTCGAGATCCCAGAGCCGCACCGTCCCGTCCAGGCTTGCCGTGGCAACCGTGCGTCCCGCCGGATGGACGGCGACATCGCTCACCTGTCCCGTGTGCCCGGTGAGCGTCGCGATCCGCTCCCCCGTGTCCGGATCCCAGACCGCGGCACCCGTGGCCAGGTCGTTGGCGACGAGCAGCTCACCGGTCGGGTCGAAGACGGCCGCCCACGACGCCGCCGGCATTCGTCGGAGCACCGCTCCGTTCGACGCATCCCGCACGACCAGGCCCTCGTGGACGGTCAGCATCCGGCCCAGGGGCCGCCGCGTGGTGACGAGCCGTTCACCGCTGGGATCGAAGGCAAGGCTGACCGGGCTGAACCCGGCTTCCTCGTCGAACCGCGCCATGGTCCGGCCCGAAGGGTCGAAGATCGTGATCCAGCCCTGGTCGGCCGTGCTGCCGATGGCCGCCAACTTCCGACCGTCCGGACTCCATGCCGCGTCGGCGGTGAAGGCGGATTCGTCGCCCGTGAACTGGAGCACACCCGACCGTGCATCCCACACACGCACCGGAACCCCCGGAGGGCCAGCAGTCGCGACCAACTCGCCGTCTGGGCTGAGGTCCATGCGCCACGACTCGTGGTCGGGATCCCCCGCGGTTCGCGGCCCAAGGGTGCTGACCTGCTCGCCCGTGGCCAGCTCCCACACGGTGCCCGCCGTTCCTGCCCTGCTCGCGACCAGGGTGGTCCCGTCGTCGCCGAAGTCCAGCGCGCTGAAGACGCCCGACTGGCCCGGCAGGCTCATCACCTCGGCGCCTGCCGTGGGCGCCACGTCCCAGACCCTTGCAGATCGGATCGCCCCGTCACCGGTCAGCAGCTGCTGACCGTCCGGTGAGAAGGCGACATCGCTGACCACACCCTGCGTGTCACGCGCTGACAGCCGCACCACCTCGGTCCCACCGCCGTCGGAAACGTCCCAGACCCGCGCCGTCCCGTCCTCGCCCGAGGTCGCGAGGCGTGCCGAGTCAGGTGCCCACGCCGCCCCGACCACAGCACCGTCGTGGCCCGACATCGACGCGCGCAGATCACCGGTGTCGGCATCCCAGACGAGCGCACGACGATCCGTGCCCGCCGTGGCGATCCAGCGGCCGTCAGGGCTCCACGTGGCAACCTGGACCGAGGCGTACCCGAGGGGATGCGGCGCGCCCCCTTCGACTGTCACCTCCACAAGCCGCTCGCCCGTGACGGTGTCGACGACGACTGCCTGCTGACCGGCGGCCATGACGAGCCGGTCGTCATCTGGTGCGAATGAGGTGCTGGATGCCGAGAGCACGAACGCACCGACCTCGTCGCCGCTGTCGAGGTCGAGGACCCGCACGGTGCCCTCGTCCCGCCACGATCCCGCGAGCAGCCGGCCGTCGGCGTTGAACGACAGCCCCACCACAGCACCGTCGTGGTCGAAGACCGCCACTTCCTCCCCGCTGGCAACGTCCCAGACCTTGGCAGCACCGTCGTCACCCGCCGTCGCGACCAAGGCGCCGTCGGGGCTGAACACGACGTCGTTGATGTCCACGTCGTGGCCCGTGAAGGCCCGCACTGATGCGCCCGTGGTGGCATCTCGGATGTCGACCAGACCAGTCTCTTCCGGACCTTCGGTCACGAACATCGAGCCGTCCGGGCTCCAGTCCACCGCACCACCGAGGCCCGGCACCGACAACACGATCCGTGACGACGTCACGGCCTCGTGGAGGGCAGCATGGGCCTCGGGCACGACGGTGCCATCGACATTCCTCGTCTGGTCAACGGCTGCCAGCGCGACGAGGATGCTGAGCTCGGGGTCCTCGTCCAGAGACGCGACCGAGGCCGCGGCCAGCTCACGCGCCACGGCCACGCGCTGCTCGCCCTGGGCCCGGCGCCGCTGGTCGAGGGCCAGGAAGCCACCGATGACGGCGACGACCAAGGCAGCGGCCACTCCCGCCAGTTGCAGTCGCAGGCGACGATTCGTTCGCTCCTGGTTCGCATGGAGTTCACGCTCCTGTCGCCGCGCCTCGTCACGTGCGTACGTGCTGGCCACCAGGAATTCCCGTGCGATGGGTGGCAGGCGAGCCGTGCGACCGGCAAACACCGCCAACGCCTGCTCGAGACGAGAACCCGCGTACAGGGCACCGGGGTCGCGGTCGAGGGCGTCCCACTCCCGGGCCGCGATCCGGAGCTTGCCGGCCGCCTCGATGGCGCCTCGATCCTCCTCGATCCAGGCCGACAGGCGAGGCCATTCCCGCAGCAGCGCCTCGTGGGCCACCTCGATGGTGGGCGCTCGGGTCTCCGGGTCATGGTCATGGGTCACCAGCCGGGCCTCGACCCATGGTTCCACCAGATCGGCGACGGGTTTCCCGGGGACCACCAGGGCCAGTTCCGATCTCGGCGTGCGCCGACGGGCCGGCGTGCCGTCCGCACCGATGACGACCAGGCGCTCGAACAGGCGTCGCACCTGCCGGTGGTCATCGTCGAGTGATCGGTACAGGGCCTCCGCACGCGTGGCGATGGCGCCGCCCACCCCACCCAGAGCCCGGTGGGCGGCCAGCGTCAAGCCGCCCCCGTCGGCCCCCGCTGCCAGGTCGTACAGGGCCAACTGCAGTGACGGCATCGCAGCCGGCTGGTCGATGACCGCCGCCACCAGTTCGGCGACCAGGGGCGCCTCGACCGCAAGTCCCACCCGGCGGGCAGGACCCACGATCGTCGCCTCGAGTTCTGCCGCCCGCATCGCCGGCACCGTGACCGTGGCGCCGCGAACGAGCGCGCCGAGTCGCCGGAACCTCAGGGGGCGGTCGTAGAAGTCGGCGCGCAGGGTGGCCACGAACCGGACCCGGCTGTCGGGGTCGGCCACGGCATGCACGAGCCCCGCGATGAACCGACGCTGCTCGTCCTGCGCGCTCCGTGTGAACAAGTCCTCGAACTGGTCGATGACCAGCAGCAACTCGGTCCCGTCGGGAAGGAGTCGGTTCACCGTTCTCGTGATCCCGAGCTCGTCCCTCGCCAGCTCTTCCACCAGGTCGATGGACGAGTCGCCGGGCGGGTGCTCGGGCGAGTCATCCTCGGGCTCGTTGACCGGATTCAGCGACGACCCGGTGCCGGATCCGTCACCTGCCACGACGGGCGGCTGCGTTGCGACGCTGGCCAGGCCCTGTGCGAGCTCCTTGAACGGGCTCGCGCCGGGCATCATCGTGGCGACGAGCCAGTGCTCGGAACCGGGCACGGCGCCGCTGCGCACCCGGGGCAGCAACCCGGCGCTCACGACGCTGGACTTGCCACTCCCGGAGGCGCCCACCAGCAGTACGAATCGACCCGGCAAGGCGTCACTGGCCATGCGTTGCAGCAGTTCGTCGACCAGGCGGTCACGTCCGAAGAAGTCCGCTGCATCGGATTCTGCAAACGCGCGAAGCCCCTTGTAGGGATTCACCCACGCCACGTCGCCATGCGGCTCGACGCCCGCGGCCCGATCGAGGCACGCCACCATGGCCTGCAGGACGTCGGTCCGTGGTGGACCGGCACGCAGATCCTCGAGCTGGGCCAGCAGCGCCGATCGAGGCTCGCGAGCGTCGTCGGCAGCGCCGACACCGCTCGCCATCGTCCGGATGACGAGCGCGACCAGTGCTGCCACGTCGTCGTCCTGTGACGCATCCGCGCTCCCCAGAGGAACGTCGGACAGGGCTGCGGCGCCGCTGGCGTCGAGCAGCACGCTTGCCGCCGTCACCCTTCCATGGACCATGCCCTGCTCGTGCACAGCGTCCAGCGCAGTGACGAGACGCCTGGCCAGGGCGGCCACCTCGACGACTGAGAGCGGATCGTCTTCCAGTCGATCTCGAAGCGACCCGCCATCCATGCGGCGCATGACGACGTAGGCGGCACCCGGCTCCCTCCAGTGGTCGTGGATCGGGACGACCGGCACGTCATGGAGGGCCGCCACCCGCGCATGGTTCGCCTCGAAGGATCGAACGACGTCGGGCCGGTCGGCGATTTCGGGCGGCACGATCCGGATGGCGAGGTCACGGTCGACGCCGGGGAGTCGGGCTGCGTGGACCGTGCCGTCACGTCCGGAGCCCAGGCGGGCCCCCAGGCGATATCCACGAATCACCCGCTCCGACGTGTCGCGCATCTGGAGGTCTCGGTCGTGGACCAGGATCCGGTGCTCGAGGTCGACCAACGCCGGTGCCGGGTCCAACCCGAAGTCCGTGGCCAGGATCTCGCGGTACTCCTGCATGGCGCGCAGTGCCTCCACCTGCTGACCGCTGCGGTACAGGGCCGTCATGAGCTTCGCGCGGAACGACTCCCGCAGCGGATGCTGCGCCACGAGTGTCTCGGTGCGGGCCACGACCTCTGCGTCCAGGCCGCATGCAAGTTCGGCGTCCAGGAGGTGGTCCTCGGCGGCCAGGCGCACATGGTCGAGGCGCTGGATCTCGGGCCGCGCCCAGTCCTCGTCGTCGAACTCGGCGTAGGGCTCACCGCCCCATCCCCCCAGCGCCTCGCGCAGGACCGCCAGGGCGCCTGCCGGATCACCCTCGTCCAGCAGCGCACGACCGCCGGTCACCCCGGCCTCGAAGGCGCCGGCGTCGATGGCTTCGTCGGGTACCCACAGTACGTAGCCCGGAGGACGGGTCTCGAGCACGCCCGGGTCGCCGCCGCCCTCCTCGAGCACCCGACGCAACCGTGCCACGTAGGTGCGCAGGGTGGCCTCGGCCCGGGGTGTCGGCTCACCGGCGAAGACGGCATGCACCAGGCGGTGGGTGGACACCGTCTCGTTGCGGTGCACCAGCAGCATGGCCAGCAGGCGACGCTGCCGCTCGCCACCCACGTGCAGGTCCACGCCCTGGTCGAGGATCTGCACCGCACCGAGCACGCGATATGCACGCATGCTGCCAACCCCTCACCCCACTGGCGGCACCCGAACGTCGGTCGCCATCGTGTGGATGCCCCCGGGGCATCCGAGATCCACCCTACATGTGCTCGACGATGGCCAGCACGTTGCCGAAACGCGATGTCGTCGCCCGGCCGGTGGACCTCCAGCTCACTGCTCGGTCACTCGGCTCGGTCACTCGCACGCGAGTCCATCGCGCAGGGCGTCGGCATGGTCGGTGTAGACCTGTGCCTGTTCGACGGAACGGGCTCCCTCGGCCACCAGCTCGGCAACCTGGTCGGTGCGCCCCCAACTTGCCGCAGACGGCGCCATCGTTGTTCGGGTTGCCGTCTGACAGCAGCCGGCCCGCCTGGCCGAGGTGACCAACCAGGCTGCGCTCGACACCGCGGGGAAAGCCCTGGGCCTCGATGTCATCGATCAACACCTGGACGCGCGCCGGTCCGGTCAGGCGGACCGTGCGCGTTGGTCGGTGATCAGACGTCGTCGAGCAGCAGCTCCAGGTCACGGATCAGCAAGGCCCGAGCGGGTCAGCGGTGCGGGCGGGTCCGCACGGCGACGGTCTTGGTACGGGTGTAGCCGACGAGCGCCTCGAAGCCCTTCTCGCGGCCGTGGCCGGAATGCTTGACCCCACCGAAGGGGAGGACGACGCCGCCCCCAGCGCCGTACTGGTTCACGTAGACCTGGCCGACGTCGAGTTGGTGGGCCAGCCAGTGCGCACGGTCGACGTCTCGCGTCCACACGGCCGCGATGAGGCCGTAGTCGGTCGCGTTGGCCAGGCGGGCGGCGTCATCGAGGTCGTCGAACGGTGTGGCGGCCATGACGGGCCCGAAGACCTCCTCCCGCGCCACCGTGGCGTCGCTGTCGACGTTGGCGAACAGGGTCGGCGACCAGTAGAAGCCCCCGGCGAGTCCATTCCCACTCGGTGGGTCCCCACCCATGACCAGGGTGGACTCCCTGGCCGCGGCGCCGACCATCGACGCCACCCTGTCCCGCTGTCCGGAGGAAATCAGTGGGCCCAGGTCCGGATCGTCCATGCCCGGCCCGATCGTCGTGTCGGCGAAGGCGGCGGCAACACGGTCGACCACCTCGTCGTGGACCTCGCGGGCGACCACCAGCCGTGACCCTGCCGAGCAGGTCTGGCCAGCGTTCTGGAGGATCGAGTTGACGATGACCGGCACGGCCTCGTCGAGGTCGGCGTCGGCGAACACGATGTTGGGGGACTTGCCGCCCAACTCCAACGTCAGGGGCGTGAAGGTCTGCGCTGCCGCGGCACCGACGAGGCGTCCCACCTCGACGGACCCGGTGAAGGACAGGTGGTCGATGCCGGGATGGGCGGCCAGGGCGGCGCCCGCTGCCTCGCCGATGCCGGGCACAACGTTGAACACCCCTGCCGGGATCCCCACCTCGAGCGCGAGTTCGGCCAGCCGCACCGGGTTCACCGGCGCCTCCTCGGCGGGCTTGAGGACCACCGTGTTGCCGGTGGAGATCGCCGCCGACACCGCGCGACCGGTGATCTGCAGCGGATAGTTCCACGGGATGATGACGCCGGCCACACCGTGGGGCTCGCGGCGGGTGTAGGCAAGGGTGTGGTCGTCGGTCGGGATGACGTCGCCGTGCAGGACGCGGATGCCGCCGGCCGCGAACTCGAAGTACTGGGCGCACTGCTCGACGTCGACGCGGGCCTGCGACAGGGGCTTGCCGGTGTCGCGGCTCTCGGTCTCGGCGAGGTCGTCCACCTCCGCCCGGATGCGGTGGGCGAAGGCCGCCATCAGCTGGCTGCGCTCCAGTACCGGCGTCGAACGCCATGCCGGCAGCGCCCGCCGCGCTGCGCGCACGGCGCGGTCGACGAGTGCTGCGTCACCCGCCGGCAAGGTGGCGAACACCTGCCCGGTGGACGGGTCGAGGGTGTCGAACGTCGTCGGCATCCCGACGTGTTCGCCGTCGACGATGGCAGTGATGGTTGCAGTGGTGGTCATGGCCTGCTCCTCGTGACCGTCGGTTCAATGCCCGACGGTTCGCTGTCTGTCAGTTCGATGCCTCGACGCGGACAGCGGCCGGCTCCTCGCCGCGCACGGCCAGGCCCGACTCCGAGTCGAACACGTGGACCCGGTCCACGTCGACAGCCAACCGCACCGGCTCGCCCACCGCCGGGTCGGCGTCCGGCGCCGCCTTGACGCGGACGAGGTCCTGGCCCACCTCGACGTCGACCAGGCAGCGATCACCCAACGGCTCGACCGCGTAGACGGCCCCCACCAGGGTCGCGTCGGTCGAATCCGTCGTGAGGGCAAGGTCCTCTGGCCGCACCCCCAGCTGGTAGCGCCCGCCCGTGACCGATGCCGTCGACGGGACCGGCACCTGCCAGCCGGTCTCGCCGCGCAGCTGGCCGTCCCGGAGTTCGCAGTCCAGCAGGTTCATGCGCTGGGCGCCGATGAAGGTCGCGACGAACCGGTTGGCCGGGCGGTCGTAGATGTCGGCCGGCGTCCCGACTTGCTGGAGGCGGCCGTGGTCGATCACCGCGACCTGGTCGGCCATGCTCATGGCCTCGGCCTGGTCGTTGGTCACGTACAGGAACGTGGCGCCCAGGGTGCGGTGCAGGCGGGTCAGCTCCGTGCGCATCTCGACCCGCAGCTTCACGTCGAGGTTGGTCAGCGGCTCGTCCATCAGGAACGCCCGGGGCTCGCGCACCAGGGCCCGACCCAGGGCGACACGCTGCTGCTCACCGCCCGACAGCTGCTGGGGATGGCGGTCCAGCAAGTGGTCGATGCGCAGCAGCGAGGCGACCTCGTGAACCTGTTGGTCCGCGGCGTCCGCGTCGATGCGCCGTGCACGCAGGGGAGACGCGATGTTTTCGCCGGCGGTCTGCTTGGGGTACAGCGCGTAGCTCTGGAAGACCATGGCGAGGTCGCGAGCCGAGGGCGCGGCGCCGTCGGCCGGCCGGCCGTCGAAGGAGACCGACCCGTCGTCGGGAGTTTCGAGCCCCGCGATCAGGCGCAGGGTCGTGGTCTTGCCGGCGCCGGACGGCCCCAGCAGGACGAAGAAGGCCCCGTCGTCGACGTGCAGGGACAGGTCGTCGACGGCCTGCGTGTCACCGAAGGCCTTGGACACCCCGTCGAGGTCGATCGCACTCATGCTGTCCCCGCATCGGCGCCGGAGCGCGCCGGGTCGGTGGTCGTGGGTCCGGGCGCAGCGTCCCCGGGTGCCCGCATCGCCTGGGCAGGGGCCGGGTCGGCCCCCAGGAGGCGCCCGGTGTCACCGTCATAGACGCGAGGCTCGAAACGGGCGAAGTGGTGGACGGTGACGGCATCGCCATCGCGCCACTGTGCGGTGGGCGGCTCACGGACCGACAGGCGTTGGTCGGCGACGTCCACCACGTAGATCGTCTCGTCGCCCAGCGACTCGGTCGCGACGACCTGGCCGCTCGCGCCGTCACCGTCCGGCCCCGCGATGCCGAGCCACTCCGCCCGGACACCGGCGACCAGGCCGGTCCCGGTGGCGTCGGCGGGGCGGGGAAGCCGCAGGCCGCCCGGGCCCACCAGGGCCGGTCCGTCGACGGCGACGTCGAACAGGTTCATCGGCGGCGTGCCGATGAACCCGGCGGTGAACAGGGTGGCCGGGTTGCGGTAGACGTCCAGTGGCGCGCCGACCTGTTCGAGCCGGCCACCGTTCATGATGCCGATGCGGTCCCCGAGACTCATCGCCTCCACCTGGTCATGGGTCACGTAGACCATCGTCGTGCCCAGTTCCGCCTGCAAGTGCTTGATCTCGGTGCGCATGTCGATGCGCAACTCGGCGTCGAGGTTGGTCAGCGGTTCGTCCATCAGGAACGCCTGTGGCGCCCGCACGAGCGCGCGCGCCAGGGCGATGCGCTGCTGCTCGCCACCCGACAGGCGCGACGGCTTGCGGTCGAGCAGGTCGGTGATCTTGAGCATCTCGGCCGAGGCTGCGACCCGACGTTCGACCTCGCTGGTGGCGACCTTCTGGGCCCGCAACGGGAAGGCGATGTTGTCCCGTGCCGTGAGGTGGGGGTACAGCGCGTAGAACTGGAAGACCATGGCGATGTCACGTTCACCGGCGCGGCGGCCGTTGACCAGTTGGTCGCCAATGCGCACGTCGCCGCTGGTCTGGTGCTCGAGCCCCGCGATGCAGCGCAGCGTCGTCGTCTTGCCGCACCCGGAGGGCCCGAGCAGCACGAACAACTCACCGTCGGCGATCTCGAGGTCGAGATGCTCGACGGCGACGGTGCCGTCCGGGAACTGCTTGCGCAGTCCCTCGATGTGGATGCCTGACATGCGATGCCTCCTCTAGCGGCGCACGGCGCCGAATGTCATGCCGGCGACCAGGTGCTTGCGGACCAGGAAGCCGAAGGCCAGCACCGGCACGGCGAAGACCATGGCAGCGGCAGCCACCAGGCCCCACGGTGTCGACTGGCCGCCGAGCAGCCCGGCGATCGCCGGGGGCACCGTCCGTGCCGTCGAGCCGGTCAGGAACACCGCGAACGTGAACTCGTTCCAGGTGAAGATCATGCTGAAGACCGCCGTGGCCAGGATGCCCGGCACGAGCAACGGCAGCGACCCCTGGCGGAAGGCCTGCAGTCGCGAGTACCCGTCCATCATCAGGGCGTCCTCGTACTCGCCGGGGATCTCGTCGACGAAGCCCTTCATCATCCAGATGGTGAAGGGGAGGTTGAAGGCCGTGTAGAGGAGGATGAGCCCCGTCCGGGTGTCGTACAGCCCGGCCCACCGGTACATCACGAACAACGGGATCACGACCACCACGGGCGGCATGAAGCGGGTCGACAGGATGAAGAACAGCTGGTCCTTGGCACCCTTGATGTCGAAGCGCGAGAACCCCCACGCCGCGGGGACCCCGATCAGGGTCGCCAGCAGGGTCGCCATGGCCGTGATGATCACCGAGTTCGAGAAGTTGGTGACCAGGTCGGAGGCACCGCCCGCCGCCGACGTCGAGACGAACACGTCCCGGTAGTTGTCCAGCGTCGGCGTGAAGTCGAAGACAGTGGCGGCGTAGACGTCCTGGATGTCCTTGAGCGACGTGATGAGCATCCAGAACGCCGGGAAGAGCATGAGGACGACGGCCAGCATGAGCAGGCCACCTCGGAGCGCGCGTGCCGGCCTCACTTGGCCTGCACCCGGGTCAGGTACTTGACGTAGAACTGGGTCGCGATGGTCACGACGATCACCATGAGGATTCCGTAGGCGGACGCGACCGCGGTGTCGGAGTTCTGGAACGCGATCTTGTAGAGGTGGTAGGACAGGGTCTCGGTCGACGAGCCGGGGCCGCCGCCGGTCACCACGTAGACGATGTCGAAGAGGCGGAACGCGTCGATCGCACGGAACATGATCGCGATCAGGAGCAGGGGCCACACCAGCGGCAGGGTGATGTGGCGGAACTTGAACCACTCCGAGGCCTGGTCGATCTCGGCGGCCTCGAACAGGTATTCGGGAACTGCGGTGAGTCCGGCCAGCGCGATCACCATGATGAAGGGCGTCCACTGCCACGAGTCCACCACGACCAGGGAGAACAACGCCAGGCGTGGTTGGGTCAGCCACAGCACCTGGCCGATCCCGATGGCCTCGAGGAAGCTGTTGATGATCCCGAACTGCGAGTCCAGCATCAGCTTCCAGAAGGCGCCGACCACGACCGGCGACAGCATCATCGGCAACAGCAGGAGCACGGTCAGGACGCCGCGACCACGCTCCTGGCGAGACAACAACCAGGCGATGAAGAATCCGAAGAACGTCTGCAGTCCGACTGCCGCCACCACGAAGATGAGCGTCGTGATCGCACGCTCCCACACCTGGGGGGAGGTGAGCACGTCGATGTAGTTGCCGAACCACACCCATTCGATCGGCTGGTTGCGGGTGGCCGAGTACGTCGAGAACGACAGCACCAGGGCCCACAACAGCGGGAACAGGAACAGCCCGACCAGGAAGAGCATCGCCGGTGCCACGGACAGGCGCGCCAGCCAGCGATCGGTCAGGCGGCCCGAGCGGCGGGCGACGGGCGGCGGCTCGAAGTCGGGGCCCTGGTCGGAGGGCTCGGCCGGCGTGGCCACCGAGGTGGTCTGTGCCATGCGGTCGTGGGCTCCTGGTCGGTGGGAGGGGGGCACGGGACGGGTTGGAACGGGCCCCGCTGCCCGGTGCAGCGGACAGCGGGGGGGATGGCGGGAACCGGGGACCGTGCCCGCCATCAGCGGAAACGGCCCCCGGAGGACGCGACGGCTACAGGCCGCCGTCCTCGATGTCGTCCATCACCTCTTGTTGCTGGGAGGCGATGTTGTTGAGGGTGTCCTCGGCCGACTGCGTCCCCGACAGCATGGCGTTGGCCTCGCTGTTGTGGATGTCGAGAAGGCGGAAGTACTCGGGCATGTTCCAGAAGTCCTTGAGGTCCCCGACCGACTCGACGAACGCCGGGTTCCACGGACGCGCCGTCAGGAACGCGTCGGACTCCAGGGCCGCCGTCTGGGCAGGAACGCCACCGAACTCACCCCAGGCTTCCTGGATCTCGGGCTGCTGGAACCAGGCCAGGAAGTCGAGGACCTCCTGCTCGTTCTCGGTGTAGGCCGAGACCGACATGCCCATGCCGCCCAGCGACACGATCTCGGTCTCGTCGGTCGGGACCCGCGCGAAGCCGAGCTTCTCGAGGATCTCTTCCTCGGTCTCACCGAGCGCACCCGACACCTCGGGGGTCTGGAGACCCTCGAGACCGGCGACCCAGTTGAAGCCCATGCAGGTCTGGCCCTGGGCCATCGCGGCGTTGACCTCGGAGATGAATGCCGTGCCGACGAACCCGGGCGGAGTCAGGGGGAGCATCTCGTCGGTCAGCTGCGTGGCCGCCTCGATGTTCTCGGGGGAGTTGAGGATCCCCTCGACCTGGAGCTCCTGGGCGTCCCAGATCTCGCCGCCGTGGGTCCACAGCTGCGTGTTGAGCATGACCGCAGCCTCGTCAGAGCCACCGGAGCCATGGAATGCGAGGCCGTACATGCCCTCGTTGTCCGCCTGGCACTCCGCTGCCTTCTCGATCATCTCGTCCCAGGTCGCCGGGGCCTCGCCGATCAGGTCCTTGCGGTAGATCAGCACGTAGGAGTCGGCCAGCGCCGGGAGTCCGTAGAGGTTGCCGGCCGGGTCGTACAGGCCGTCCTCCGCACGCGGGTACTGCCCGTAGGCGGACAGCAGGTTCTGCGGGTAGTCGTCGGGGTTGATCGACTCGGCCGCGAAGTCGGTCAGGTCGAGCACGTGCCCGCCCTCGACTGCCTCACCGATCCACTGGGAGTCCAGGATCGCGATGTCGAAGTCGGTCTGGCGTGCCGCGAACTGGGTGAAGATCGCGTCGTGCCACTGGGGGTTGGGAACCGCGTCCATCGAGATGGTCACGTTCGGGTTGACCTTGGAGTACTCCTGGTTGGCGAAGTCCTCGAGCAGCTGGGCGGGCGCCCACTCGAACCAGACGACGCTCAGCTCGACCGGTTCACCGTCACCGGCGGCCATCGTCTCGGTCTCTGCCGACCCATCCTCGGTCGCCTCGGTGGCGTCGGCCTCGGTGGCGTCGGCCTCGGTCGTGTCGGCGGCCTCGGTGGCGTCGCCACTGTCGTCGTCATCGCCGGAACTGCATCCGGCGAGCACGACGAGCATGGCCGTGAACACGACCCCCCATCGCCGTAGTTTCCCTGTCCTGCGCATGTGCGTACTCCTTGGTTGGTCAGCTCCTGTGAGCTGGGTCGTTTCGATTCCCCCGCGCTCGCGTGGGCGAGCGCAGTCGCGGTCAGACATCCCGGCCTCCATCGACATCGAGCCCGATTCCCGTGACCATGGCGGCCTCGTCCGAGGCCAGGTAGACCGCCGCCCACGCGATGTCCTCGGGAGTGGACAGTCGTCCGAGCGGAATGGTCGCCTCGAAGGCCTTCCGAGCTTCCGCGGGATCGCGATCTCCGGAGAAGGCGCCCAGCATGCCGGTGTCACCCATCACGGGATTGATGGCGTTCACGCGGATGTTGTCGGGTGCGAGTTCGAGGGCAAGGGTCTTGGTGAGGTTGAGGGCAAAGCTCTTCGAGGCGTTGTAGATGCTCAGGCCGGGTCGTGGCCGGATGGCCGCGGTCGACGCCGTGATGAGGATGACGCCGCCGCCCTGGCGCTTCATGGCAGGCACGGCAGCACGACAGCCGGCGAAGACCCCGTACATGTTGATGCTGGCGATCCGGTCGTAGAGGTCGTCGGACGTCTCCTCGATGGGGGTCGGCGACATCGGGATGCCGGCGTTGTTGAACATGATGTCGAGTCGGCCGTACTCGTCGACGGTCCTGGCAACCATTGCCTCGACGTCGGCACTGCGAGTGACGTCGACGATCTCGGCCCGGGCCCGACCACCGTCCCTGGTGATGTCGTCGGCAACGGACTTGGCGCCGTCACCGTCGATGTCGGCAACGACGACGGTGGCGCCCTGGGCCGCGAACAGCCGCGCTGCCCCGGCGCCGAACCCGGCCCCGGAGCCCGTGATGATCGCGATCTTGCCCGCCAGCCGATCGGTCATCAGGCTGCCGCCTTGGCGAGCACGTCCATGAAGGCACGTGACCACTCCGGCAGGTCCGGCCAGCCGGTGCAGGACACGACGTTGCCGTCGACGACGTCCTTGCCGGCCTCGAAGGTCGCCCCGGCGTTGACGAAGTCCATCTCCAGGGGCGGGAAGCCCGACACGGTGCGACCGTCGAGCAACCCGAGCGCTGCGGGGACCTGGGTGCCGTGGCAGATCAGCCCGACCGGCAGGTCCTTTTCGAAGAAGTGGGTCGTGATCCGGCCGACGTCGGGGTCCATGCGGATGTACTCCGGGGCACGACCACCGGGGATGACCAACGCGAGGTAGTCGTCCTCGTCGACCTCGGAGAAGGCCAGGTCCACGGGCAGGTGGCGGCCGGGGCGCTCGGTGTAGGCGTCCCAACCCTCCTCGAAGTCGTGCACGACCAGCTTGACGATCTTGCGGCTGGGCGCGGCGACGTCGACCTGGTATCCCGCCTCGCGGAGGCGGTAGATCGGATACATCGCATCGAGGTCTTCGCAGGCGTCCCCGGTCAGGACGAGCACGCGGTCCATGAGTTCTCCTCGGTTCTCGGCAGTGGCTTCCGGTTCCAGACCAGAAGATTGTCGACAATCATAGAAAGAACAGCGCGCATGTCAAGGGGTGGAGCAAGATTAGTTGGGCGGGATGCCGAAATTGGTGGTTCAGACCTCGGGAAGGTGTTCCACGATGGCACTCCAGACCCTGGATGTGGGCTCGATCACCGGAAAGTGGTCGGCCCCGGGGAACTCCAGCAGGGTGACGTCGTCCCCGGCTGCCAGCGCCGCGTCCCGGTGGGCACGGGCATGGGACAGCGGCACGTGCTCGTCGGCGTCCCCGTGTGCGAGCAGTTGCGGCACCCCCAGCGGCAGGTGGTCGGCCGGGGACGCCACGTCGTAGCGGTCGTCCACCTCGTCGGGCGTCCCACCGAGGAACTCCACCGCGGCCCCCTCGCCCAGGTCGTCTGCCGCCGCGGCTCGCAGGTCGGCGACACCGGCCAGGCTCACGACGGCGGCCGGGACCACCCGAGGTCCGGCGCCCGGGACGCCAGTGGGCAGGTGGGGTCGCGCCGCAGCCCACAGGGCGAGGTGGCCACCAGCAGAGTGGCCGATCGCGAGCACGCGGTCGAGGTCGAGTGGCTCATCGGCGACCAGGCCGGCCAGCGCGTCCACCCCTGCGGCGACATCGGTCAGCGTCGTGGGCCAGCCACCCCGGCCACCGACACGTCCATACTCGAGGTTGTACGTCGCCCAGCCTCGGCGGGCCAGGTCCTCGGCCAACGGCGCGACCATGTCCAGACCCCGGTGCGAGCGCCAGAAGCCGCCGTGCACCACGATGGCGACCGGCGCCGGCCCGTCGACGCCTGACGGAAGCCGCAGGTCGGCGAACTGGTCGGGGGCGGATCCGTAGGTGATCCGACGGACGTTGCCAAGCGTGGGCGACATGTGGTTTCCTCTGGTTTGTTGACGATCCTACAAAGAGGTGGTCTCCTACGTGGGGGTCGGCCGGAGGAGGAAACCCGATGTCGGAGTTCGAGCCGGTCGCGCGTCGATCCACACCCGAGATCATCGCAGACCAACTCCGTGAACGCATCCTTGACGGGACACTGGCACCGGGCACGCAACTGGGCGAGGCCGCGCTGGCGCGCAGCATGGAGGTCAGCCGGGGGCCGATTCGCGAGGCCATGCAGCGGCTCATCCAGGAGGGACTGCTCGAGAACATCCGCCATCGGGGCGTGTTCGTGATCGAGCTCGGCCCGGACGACATCGCCGACATCTACTCCGCTCGCAGCTTCCTCGAGCGGGCCGCCGCCGAGGCGCTCATGCAACGCCCCGACCAGGAGCCACTGGGGATCCTCGCGGACCTGCTGGAACGGATGGCCGCGGCCGCCGACGCCAAGGACTGGCCCCGCCTGTCCGACCTCGACCTGCGCTTCCACGAGACGATCGTGATGGCCTCGCACAGCATCCGACTGGGGCGCATGTTCCACACGCTCATGGCCGAGACCCGCATGTGCCTGGCCGCCCTCGAGCCGGCCTATCCCCGGCCCCAGGACATCGTCGACGAGCACCGGGCCATGTACGAGGCGATCGCAGATGGTCGTCGCGACGAAGCCCTGGAACGGATCGACGCCCACATGGTCCGCGCCCAGCGCAAGCTCGCCGCACGTCGCCCGGACACCGCCGCCGAGGTCGTCGGCTGACCATCAGGGTGCGGCACGTGCTGCCTCGTCCGGCAGGGTGACGGGCGCGACGACGACGGCTGCGCAGGTCACGAACCCAGTCGTTGGTGGTCGACCTCCAGGAAGTCCGCCACGTCGCGCATCCACACGTCGGCCACGAAGGCCTGGTGATCCGGGTGCTGGTCGTAGGCGTCGTAGGCCGCCTGGTCCGCGAACACCATGGTGGCGCCGTGGGTGAAGTCGTTCTTGTCCCCCACGTCGACCAGCAGCTGGAAGTCCTGGACGCCGTCGATGTCGGCAAGCGCCCCGAAGCGGCCCAGGAACGCGTCCCGGTCTGCTTCCGGTCGCAGCCGGAAACTCACGGTGTGGCGGATCGTGGCGTCGTCGCGAAGCATGTCGACCTCGAGGTGTTCGGCTGGCGGTCGGGCGCCCGACGGTCGCACGACGGGCACGCTCGGCCGGCGGTCGACCGAGCGGCGGGCACGCTAGCGGGACCGGTCCCCCACGTCGACGCGGTCTCGCCGATGCCCACGACACGGCGTGTCGCCGGCGTGTCGCAGGCAGAAGTCTCGATCGTTGGTGGGGGTGCCATCGCAACATGAGTGGTCACCACTCAATCCATCGTGCGTGGCGATTCGTAGCGTCCCTGTCATGACCCATCGACAGGTGACATGATGACGAGCCAGTCGACCCGACAGGCGACCCGACGGACCACGGCCACGATGTCGATCGCGATGCTGCTGGTGGCGGTTGGCCAGTCCGCCACCGCCATTGACAACTGGATGGCCCACGCGTGGAGCAGGGACTTCGAAGACCAAACGGTTGGGCATCAGTAGGGCTAGCCGGAAGCGGCATTGCAGACAACCCCGTAGCCATGCGCGAAGGCCTCGGGTGGACTCGAACCAATGTGATCTCGGGGGACGGCGCATCGCCTTCGGCACCCGCGACGAACAACTGCGGCACGTGAAGGAAACCGGATGGCCCTCACCGATGACTGCAGCATCTACGGCGCTGTGCATGAGGACGGGATCAACCTCGTGCTGCGCCACATCATGCAGCAGCGACCGTCCTACTTCAACTTCGCCACGGAGCTCTTTGTCAAGCACCCGGAGCGACTTTGCGTGCCCATCGAGCCCGCGCAGTCAGTCGAAGAGGCGGCAAATCCGCTGTTCCGTTTGGTAGCCCCCATGCCAGTGCTGGACGCGCCGAGGCCAATCGGGCTGAACTGGTGTTTCCAGTTGACCGAGGCTCAGGTCGATGTCCATCCCCTCGATGAGTTCGGTCTGCCACCAGAGATCGGCAACCTCCCGGACCAGCATCTTGCTCTCAGGTTCGCCGGATGTCTTGGGCTTGGCTGTCTCGACGACGCGGTCTACGACGAGTGGGTAGCGATACAGATCGAAGAGGTCCTCTACAAGAACGCACACGCTCCAGCCGGCGACGCGCCATCACCGGGGTATTCGACGCAACCGGTCGAGGAGATCGACGTCCCCGAAGTTGGAGAGATCACGTGCTTCTGCATGGAGGTCTTCGCGGTCCTCCGCCCCGAGTGGTGGCGGATCGGCAACGATGACAGCGCCGAGTACCACCTCACCCTGCACCTGGAGCAGTTGGAGATCGTCGATCTGGAACCCGACGGGTTGGAGACGATCATCGAGTGCTACGTGACGGCGCTGCTGCGCTTGAGTCTGCTGCCCCGCCTGACGCTCGGTCTGCGCGACATGATCTTCGACCTGACCGGTCCGCTGCATGCCGTCGGGGTGGGGAAGGGCAAGAAGATCGTGCTCCAACCATCTCCGCCTTCGGCTGCCGTTCCGAACAACCCGGCGGTCGAGGACGACCAGCTCAAGGCCTTCGTCGATCTGGTGATCACCCCGTAGGAGTCCACAATGGCACACATCACGATCGCGGTGTCCGAGCAGACCTTCCGCGACTCGTTCGAGCTTCTCCGCGACAGCGTGAGATTCGAGGAGCAGGACACGTTTCAGGCCAATCCCTACATCCAGGTGGAGTACGACGTCAAGGGACACCTCGCGGGAGGGACGCTGAATCTGCTCGGGAGCAACAGCATCGAGATCAAGGAGCTCGACCTCCGCTGGGACAGATTCAAGATCACACTCCGCATCGACATTCCTACGCAGTATGTCGGTGGCTGGTGCATCGGCGGCTTCGGCTGGAGCTTCTGTGTCCCGAAAGTGCCATTCTTCTCGAAGTCCACGGACGTCGAGGTCAAAGAGGACGTTGCGCAGTTCCTGTCTCAGGAGCTGTCGCTGAGTTGCCACCTGGACGCCCGCCACTACGACGCCAGTGGACCCGCCCCCTCTCCTCCGTGCTCGCTCCTGCGCTTCGTCCCATGGCCCTCGCGCGATCAGTGGGAGATCTATGTCGACCCGGACGGTCAACCGGACGTGGATCTATTCGACCTCGGCCAGATCGGCTCCGACATCTTCCGCAACGCGCTCACAGACAAGATCGAGGACTTGATCCCCAATGACCTGATAGGCGCACTGCTGCTCTCACAGGTCAAAGGGCTCGCGAACCTGATCGGCAAGATCCTTGACGTGCCCGATGACCTGACCGAAGCAGTCTCCAAATGGCTCCACAACGCCGGGCTCGACAAACGGCTCATGACTCAGCTGCTCGACTCCTTTGCGAAGTGCAACCCGATCTACGGGATCGACGATCCGTACCAGATCCTCCCAGCCTCCGACGGTCTCGTGCCCGTTCGCATCCCCGTGAAGGACGTCTCGGTCACCACGACCGACCACGAGATGATCGCCACGGCAACGGTGGGAGAGTGACATGACGAGACCGAAGATGGAGATCAACCGCGGGCTGTTCGCCCGACAGGTCTACGACAGCGCGTCGTTGACGGTCCCCACCACCTTGTTCCACCGCCTGAGGCAAGAGGGGACGTACGACGTGCGTGTCCACCGTGGTGAACAACTGGCGCACCGGACCACGGTGCGGGTCAGCGAGCAGGGTGTCCCGCAGATTGACGTTGACCCTGCGGCCGGGGGGCACAAGGCCGACGGCGACGGTTGCTGCGATGGTGCCGTCAGAGGGCAGGAGCTGCTGCCCGGCGGCGCGCTGTGCTTCCACGTGTCGGAAGGGGACGGCGGGTACGACGCGGTCGTCGAGCGCGTCGGCCGGGACGGCAGTGTTGACACGGTGCTCGACTCAAGCGAGGCGATTCCTGCGGGTGGCGTGTTCGCCGTGACGATGGTGCTGCCCGGGGAGTATGGGGTCATGCTCAACGGCGAGGACAAGGAGTGGGCCCGGGTACGCGTCGGCGAACCGGATCCAGCCAGTTTCCGTCCCGCTGAGGGGACCGTGCTGACGCTGGGACCACGCGGTCTCGAGCCGGACCAGGCCGACCTGGGCTTCGGCCAATCGGTCGCCATCATTCTGGAGGTCGACGCCAGCATCCAGGTGGCCCCGCTGCATCGCGAGTGACATCGCCTTGGGTCGCGTCCGAGGCCAGGAGCTTCGTGCAAGTGGGGTTGTCCGGAAGACGTTTTGGGGCCACCCCGGTGTCGCGGCTGCCCGAGTCCGCCCTAGCGTCGTGTGACGTGCAATACAGCGACCTGGGGGCGTCACATGGCAAGCAAGATCCCGTGGGCAATCATCCTGTGCCAGTACCCCGACGAGCCCGCTGCGCCGCGCGACCCAGCGTGGTTCCGCGAGTTGCTGTGCGCGGATGGGCAGGGCACCGGGAACCTGGTCGATTACTGGCGCGACGTGTCCCGGGGCGAACTCGACCTCTCCGAGAGCCAGGTCTTCGGGTGGTTCGACCTTCCAAACACACGGGCGAGCGAGATCGCCAAGCATGTCGCAAACAAGGCCAAGAACGGAGGCAAGGACGACACACCCTGGCGGTACCTCAGGATCGCAGCAGGAATCGACGTCGCCCGGGAACAGGGTGTGGACTTGTCGCCGTTCACCCACGTGATGGTGGTGCACAACGCAAAGACCGACGTGGGAGGTGCCGGAACCGTCGAGGGGTTCAGGGGCGTGCTCATCGATCGTCCGGCCTGGGACGCCGACTGGCCTGGTGGTTGGGTGGCAATCCATACGATCATCGCGCACGAGATGGGCCACGGCCATGGGTTTCCAGATTCGCAGTACCTGACCGAGGGGGTGGTCGATCACTACAACGACGAACTCGACATCATGAGCGCGATGTCCAACCTGATCCGATTCCCGTCCACGTACGGACTGTGCGGGCCGGGCTTGGGGGGAGCCTTGCAGGCGAGCGCCGGATGGCTGCCGATGGATCGCGTGCACACGGTGGGGCCCACCGCGACGGAGATTCAACTACAGGCGCTGCCGTCGGACACGGGGACGATCGCGGCCCGGATCACGGACATCGTCTTCCCCGGCCCCACAGCGGAGAGCGGGCAGTACCTGGTCGAGTACCGAAGCCCAACCGGCTGGGACCGTGGACTGTCCGGTGGCTGCGTGGTCGTGCGCTTCAATTCGGCCTCCAGGCCGTCGGTTGCGATGCCGTCACATGCAACCTCCGCCGGCCAACATCCGATCCCCGAGCGCCTCTTGGTCAAGGGATCTACCTTCGTCGACCCGATGAACGACGTGATGGTGACCGTCCTGGACATCGACGACGGCGCCGGACGGGCCACCATCCGCGTCGGGCCTCTGCCGTCGGCCGAGGTGACGACATCGGTGGTGACCATTGACTCCACCGACGCCGGGTCGGGGGAGTATGACTTCCCGGGGATCCTCGGTCGATGCCTGGCGGAGACCTACACGTACGCCATCGTTCATCAGCACCAACAGGTCACCATCCAGGCGAAGCCGCCCCACCCGAACGCGCCGGCGCTTGCCAACGTCCACTGGGCGGTGGAAGGTGTCCCGATCACGGGGCCAACGGGCTCGCTGACGGTGTCCGTGGATGCTGGGCTCATCCCGGCCCCGGGCGACGCACCCTTCCCCCACGACGTCTCCGCCACGCCGGTGGTGGTGGACTACGAGACTTCCGGGACGAGCCTCGAACTGCGCAACCGCGTTCAGGATGGCCAGTACCTGCTCACGATCGACATGTATGGCGTCGTGGACGGTGACCCCGTGCATGAGCAAACCACCGTTCGGTTCGACGGCATCGTGCATCGCTTCAACCCCGCGGACCAGGCCGCAATGAACGAGTGCTGGTTCGACCAGCTCTATGGGGCGATCTACGCATCGCTGAAGGACGTGCCGATCGGCAAGCTCGTCGACATCAGTCCCACGCTGGTGTCGCGCAACCCGGCGCGGATGCCGTTCGATGTCGATGCGTGGATCCACCAGGGACTCGTTGACCACCTGCGGGGACCTGCCGCGTCGCGTCGGCTCCACTCACGAGCCCTCGTCGGTTCCCAGCGATGGCGATGGCGGCGGTGATCGTGGCCTGCGCGCCGAATAGAGATTCAGTCGCCGTCGGCCGCAGCTTCGGCACCGGCTGTTCAAGGGCCGTCGTCCTCGGACACCTCGGCGTCGGGTTCGGCGTCGGGCCGCCACTCGTCCACCCAGGCCGAGAAACGCAGCCCGGACGTCTTGCCATGCCTGGCGGAACACGAAATGGATCGTTCGACTGAGGTTGATGTCTCGATCCGTACGATGTCCTTGCAGGCCTGCGCGATCCTGCAGGTCGTGCCGTTGGTGTGACGGACAGCACTCGACGTGAGAGGCGCGTACGTGAACTGGCCACCCAGCACCGCGAAGCACATCGGAGCCTCCATCACCTCGACGCCATCTCTCGTTCCCGATCCTGTGCCCCTCGATGGGCAGCACGATGCAGCCGATGACATCCTTGCCGCCACGTGAGCGGCAGTGACCCCCAGGACACGCCCGAGCGCCCCGACCGGGCGCTGCTGGACAACGGGCGGCTCGCGCTCGTGCTTTCGGGTGGCGGCGCCCGCGGCGCGTTCGACGCCGGGGTGGTGTCGGCCGTGTACGAGGCCGGGCTGCGCCCTCAGGTGCTGGCCGGCACCTCCGCCGGGGCACTGACTGCCGCCGCCGCCGCGATTGGCTGGTCACCGGAACGCATCCGCGAGCTCTGGACCGACCAGAGGTCCCGCGACGTCTACCGGGCGCGGTTCGACGTGCACAGGCTGGTGCGGCCAGATCGCCTGCTGCGCGATCCCCTGCGGCTCCCGCAGCGCATCCTGGGCCTGGGTGAGTACACCACGACAGAGTGGCTGCTCGACCTCTTCGGCTGGACCTGGCTGTTCCACCTCGAGCCCCTGCGCGCCCAGTTGGTCGACGCCATCGGCGGCGAGGTCCTGCCGCTCGAAGACGACGTGACCCTGGTCGTGTCAGCGGTCGACGTGGCCACTGGCGAGTTGGTGCGTTTCGGCAACCGGCCACCGCCCGGCCGCCCCGCGGACGGGCTGCGGGTCGTCGAGCTGACGGTCGACCACCTGCTCGCATCGGCCGCCATCCCGGGCCTGTTCCGGCCGACGGAGATCGACGGCCAGCAGTACTGGGACGGTGGGCTGGCCTCCAACACGCCGCTGGCCGCGGCGCTGCAGCACGAGCCCGACCTGGCCGTGGTCGTCGCGTCGTCGGTGCCCAGCGACCGACCCCGCCCCCCGAAGTCACTGGGCGACGTGCTGGCGCTGGCCGTCGAGCACACGTTCCGGTCCTCGATCCTGACCGACCTCGACCAGGCCCGGACGGTCAACGACATGGTCGAGGCCGGGGTGGACACCAAGCATCAACACGTGGAGTTGGTGCCCGTGACGCCGGAGGAACCGATCAGCGGCATCGGGGAGATCCTCGACTTCGAGCCCGCGCGGGCTCGCCGCCTGGTCGACGCCGGACGCGACGCCGTCCGCACGGAACTGGGCCTGTCGGACTGAGACGCGGCCAGGACCTCGCCGGTCGCGCGGACCACCGTCAGCGCCGTCCGTTGACCTGGGCGTCGATCCACACGAGTCGGTGGTCCGAACTCAGTGCCACGCCGGTGGCGGGATCATCGTCCCCGACCAGGCGGAACAAGGGGTTGTCCTCGGTCGGCCAGAACACCCCGGCGTCGCGGACGGTCAACTGGCGACTCGGCAACACGTAGTCGACGCGGATGTTGCCGGCACCGAACGGCGGGTCGTCGCTGAAGTCGGCCGTGTCGTTGGCGGGGTCCGCCTGGTGGTCCACGTTGACGCCGCCGTCCCGGGCCGAGTCTTCGGCTGCACCCTCGCTGGCGGGCACGATCCGATCGTTGACCAACGGACTGTCGAGCAACTGGTTGGCGGCGCCGGCAAGGCTGTCGCCATCGAGCGGGTCGGCGTTGTAGTCGCCGACGATGACGAACGGCTCACCGGGGGCAAGGCCGCCGGTCCCGCCGTCGTCGTCGTAGACGTAGCCGCTCCGGGCCGGGTGGACGTAGTCGGCCCAGAAGCGGATCTCGTCGTGGTTGCGCCGACCGTTCTGGTCGATGACCGAATCGTCGAACACCGGCGGCGTGGGGTGGGCGGCCAACACGTGCAGGGTCCTGCCATTGACCTCGACCGGCACGTCCCAGTGGCTCTTGGAACTGAGGCGGAAGATGTCGAGTTCGTCCTCGTCGTAGTAGTCACCGGGTGCGGCGGTGGTTGGGTCGTCGGGCAGCAGCGCACCGGGCATGTCGCGCCACAGGAACTCCTGGAAGGTGCGCACCTCGGCCGTCGCGATGGGATGCCTCGACAGGACCAGCATGCCGTACTGGCCCGGGAAGAAGCCGAACCCGAAGGCATCGCCCGGGAGCGAGAACGACCCGTTGTTGTCGAAGTCGACCTCGACGTCGGGCAGGACGCCGGTGTTCGACTCGTCGATGAACGCGTACGGGTACTCGATGGGCGCGGCGCCGTTGTGTGGCACCTCGAGGTAGTTCTCGCGGAACAGGTCGACGGCGGCCGGGTCGTAGTCGAACTCGTTCAGCAGCAGCACGTCAGGCCGCACCCGCTGGATGATCTCGGCGATGCGCTGTGCCTGCGGGTCGTCCGGCGTCGACAGGTCCTCGGCCAGGTCGCCTTCGTTGAACCGATTCAGGGATGCGTTGAAGGTGGCGACGCGGATCGGCTCGTCGCGCCCCTGAGCAGGCGGCGCGGCCGCCACCGGTGCGGTGAGCGCCGCCATCAACAGGGCGACGAGAGCCGTGACGGACATTCGACGTGCAACCGACTTCATGATGGCCCCTTCCAAGGTCTGCGCCACGACGGTTCGCCCAAGGCCTGGGTCACGGCGTGGCAGCACACCCACCATAGTCCTGCCCACGGACATCGCGTCGGGGGTTGGCGATGTCATGCCGCGCAGGTCGTTCCGTAGGGTGTTGGCACCACATGGAGCGTGGCCCGCCGAGGCCCACCAGGAGTCCAGCCGACCCGCGAGGCGGTTGCGCGAGGCTGCCAGTCTGATCTGGCCGACTCCACGACTGCTCCACAACCACCGACGACACGAGGAACGACGATGACTGCGTCCACGCCCAGGGGCTTCCGGACCGAGCCCGATCCGGCAGTCACCTCGGCATCGAGGGTGCCAACCCCACCCGAGTTCAAGGCGCTGGATCGGCAGGCCGGGTGGCTCGTGGTCAACCGGTGGACGTATCGACCGCTGCGGGCGCTCAGCGGGCTGATCCTTCCCAAGGCTGACCTGTCCGGGGTGCAGGTCACCGACGAGCCCACTGTGGGGCAGGGCGTCAAGGTCGTGCGTCCCGACGAGGTCGGCGGCGACGGCGCGGTGCTGCTGATCCACGGCGGCGGCTACGTCCTGGGGTCCAACGACGAGACCGTCGGCTGGGCTGCGAAACTCGCCCGCGAGAGCGGCGTCCCGGTGTTCTGCCCGGCCTACCGTCTCGGTCCCGAGGACCCCTTTCCCGCGGGCCTGGACGACTGCCACGACGCCTGGACATGGCTCATCGGGAACGCGTCGCGGTTCGGCGTCGATCCCGACAAGGTCGTCGTGGGTGGGATCAGCGCGGGCGGCGGCCTGGCCGCCGGCCTCGTGCAACGGCTCCACGACCAGGGCGGCATCCAGCCGTCGGGGCAACTCCTGGTCTACCCCATGCTGGACGACACGACCGCGACCCGACACGAGCTGGACTCGCCCCGGCACCGCGTGTGGAGCAACGCCAACAACCGGTTCGGATGGACCGGCTACCTCGGACACGCGCCGGGCCAGCCGTC
>DATFMD010000412.1:0-20005 GCA_035267125.1 Nitriliruptoraceae bacterium
TCGCGTGTCGCGCTTGCCGTTGGCCAGCCAGGCACCCATGACCAGCGTCGAGATGACGACGGGGGCGCCGGTGGCCCGCGACGCAGCAACGACCACGATCAGCATCACCAGGACGAACAACAGGCGTTCGCTGTTCTTGTGCAGGGTGGGCATGAGCCACCGCATCACGGCGCCGGCGACGACACCGATGACCGCGGAGAGCACGATCAACTGGACGAAGGCGATGGCGCCCTCGCCCAGGCCCGACGACCCATCCACGGCCAGGATGATGGGCAGTCCGAGTCCGTACAGCGCCACCGACACCACGTTGTTGACGGCGGTCAGCGACAGCAGGTGGTCGGTGAAGCGGCCACGCGCGTTCTTGGACGCGATGACCGCGACCAGCGTCGTCGGTGACGTCGACACGGCGATCGCCGCCAACAGGTAGGCCGGGCCGAGGTCGATGCCAACCAGCATCAACCCGCCAAGTGCCAGTGCGAACGTCGCGACGTTCTCCAACACCGCCATCGGCGTCAACGTCTTGCGCAGCCGCCGCAGCATGGGGATCTCGAGGCGCTCCCCCATGCCGAAGATGATGGCGCCAAGCGACAGCGAGATCACCGGGTCCAGCGCCGTCAGCATCTCGGGCGTGACCAGGCCCGTGACCTCGGGACCGACGACGATGCCGATCGCGAGGAAGACGATCACCTCGGAAATCCACCGTTGGGTGAAGTGGCCCACCAGGAAGGCAACGATGCCCAGGCCCGCCAGCAACAGCAGGCCCTGTTCGGACCGCCAGCCCTCGGATTGGGCGCTGGCCTCTGCAGCGAGCACCAGGCCAGACTGCCAGAACGAGGAGAATGGGACGGCAATCCCGGCGAACGCGCCGATCATGTCGAGCTCCGTGGTGGGTGAACACGGCAGGTTATCCACCACGACCGGCCCGCGGTCGCGCCCGGGTCAGTGTGCGTGCGTCGTGCCGTGGGTCGCGAGCCGACTCGCCTCGACTTCGTCCGGGCTGCGCCGGACCACCATCACGGCCGCCAACAGCGTCGTGATCGGCACCGCGGCGATGAGGCCCAGTGATCCCACCAGGGTCTGCACGAGTTCTGCCGCCACCAGTTCGGACGTGATGATGTCGCCGATCGGGCGACCGCCGGTCGAGAAGATGACCAACAGGGTCAGGGACGCGCCTGCGTAGGCCAGGAACAGGGTGTTGATGGTCGAGGCGATGTGGTCACGGCCGACCACCATGGCAACCCGCACGAGCCTCGACGACGTCATGGCCGGATCGGTGTCGTGCAGGGCCTGGACCGTGGACGCCTGGGCGACGGTCACGTCATCCAACACGCCCAGCGTGGCGATGATCAGGCCCGCCAGCACGAGACCCGAGACGTCGAGGCCGGGGATCTGGAACGAGGCCTGGACGGCTTCCTCGGACGAGTAGCCCGTGATCACGGCGGCATCGATGAACCACACGCCCAGGCCGACCGTGATGGCCAGGGCGATCGTGGTGCCCACCACGGCAACCGATGTCTTGGTCGCGAATCCATGGGACAGGTACAGGGTGATGACCAGGACCCCGACCGCGCCGACGAGCGCGACCGCGGCAGGACTGCTGCCAGCCAGGATCGCGGGAACCACGAACGCAATGACGATGACGAGGCTGATGGCCAGCCCGATGAGGGACCGCAGGCCCTGCCACCCACTCGCCGCCACCACCACGATGACGAACAGCGCTGCCAACAGCCACAGGGCGGACGACCGCTCGTAGTCGGCGATGTAGTAACCGTCGGCGGCGTTGCCGACGACGCGCACCTGCTGGCCCGGTACCAGTTCGGGCAGACCCTCCAGGAATGCCTGGGTGGTCACGACCTCACCCTGGTCGGGACCACCCGTGAGGCGCATCGTCACGTCGACGGACTGAGAGCCGGGCGGCGCGTCCTCGGGCAGGTCGTCGAGCGACGCCACGGTCAGGACCTCGGCGCCGGTCAGCGACTGCGTCCCCTCCGGCTCGACGACGTCGCGAGCAGGCCACAGCAGGACCATCCCGATGGTGGTCGCGACCACGATCACGCCCACCGTCACGGTCAGGGGGTGCACGCGCCGAGGGGGTCGTTGCAGTGCCACGCGATCAGGCCGCGATGGCGCGCTCCAGCACGCTGAGCAGGCCTGACAGATGGTGTGCACGCGAGGGGTGGCGAAGCTTGGACAAGGCGCGGTTCTGCATCTGCCGGATGCGCTCCCGGGTGAGCCCGAAGTGCTGGCCGACCTCCTCGAGCGTGCGTGGTTCCTGACCGTCGAGGCCGAACCGCAGGATCAGGATGATGCGCTCACGATCGTCGAGTTCGGACAGCGCCGCCTCGATCTGGGCGACGGCATCCTCCTTCTGGGCCGACTCGGCCGGGTCGGCCCCGCCTTCGTCGGCGATGAGGTCACCCATCGTGGCGTCGCCGTCCTCGCCGATCGGCTTGTCCAGGGACACCAGGTCCTGCATGGCGTCGCGAACCTCGCGGACTCGTTCGGCCGTCAGACCGACCTCCTCCGCGACTTCCTCGTCGGTGGGGTCGGCACCCTTGCGCTGGCGGATCCGGGTCTCGGCGGAGCGCAACTTGCCGTACAGCTCCCACACGTGGGCCGGCACGCGAATGGTCCGGGCCTTGGAGGCGACGCCGCGCTGCAGCGCCTGGCGGATCCACCACACGGCGTAGGTCGAGAACTTGTAGCCCTTGGTGTGGTCGAACTTCTCGACCGCACGCAGCAGCCCGAGGTTGCCCTCCTGGATCAACTCGATGAAGTCGAGGTCCCGACCGGAGAACTTGCGAGCCTGTGGCACCACGAGTCGCAGGTTGGCCTGGACCATCCGCTCCTTGGCGCGCTTGCCGTCCATGGAGATGCGACGCAGCAGCCGCTTGCGAGCCGCCGACATGTCGGGCTGGGTCGCCATCATCGTCTCGGCGGCCAGGTGGGCCTGGTAGCGCTTGGCCAGATCGGCCTCGTCCTCCTTGGTGAGCAGGGCGTGCTTGCCGGCATCGTTGAGGTACTGGCGAACCAGGTCCGTCGTGAGGTGGCCGGTGTCGTACTCGACGCCTTCCGGCGCATCGTCGGCCACGTCGTCGATGACCTCCAGACCGGCCTGGCGCACGCGGGCCAGTGAGTCCTCGAGCAGGTCGACGTGCGCGTTGTCGGGCTGGTCGATCGCCTGCAGTTCACTGAGCAGGACGAAGCCGCGCTCCTGTGAGCGTTCGATCAGTTCCTCGACGGCAACCTCGGCGATGGGAAGGTCCGTTGCACTCAACTTGCGCTCCTCTCGTGCCGCCCGCTCGATGCGATGGGCGGTCCGTACATGGATGGTCCTGCGGGTGCTGCTGGCGGGGGCTGGTGGAACCGGTCGTCGTCATGGTCTGGCGGAGGCTGCGCGCCCACGCCGTGCCCCCGGTGCCGCGGCGCGGTCACGCGACTGCAGCGCCGACGCGGTCGGCCCGTCGCGGTCTCGGCGACAGGACGGCTGCATCACGCTGCAGACAACATGGCGTTCGACGGGTCACGTCGAGACGACCAGGTCTGGTCGAGGGGCGCAACCGCACGGGATCGGGGCGACTGGGCTCGTGGTCTGACCAGCATCATCATTGCACATTGTGTGCCCGGTGTGAAATCGGTCGGCCCGCGCAGGGGCCAACGTACCCGTCAGCGTCGTTGTTCCCGACGACGGTCGTCCTCACGAACAGGCCACGACTTCGACCTTGAGCCCGTCCGGGTCCTCGAAGAACACGGCATAGTGATCGTCCCCGCCGGCATGGGGATAGCGATCGTCGTAGAGCAGCCGCACCCCAGAGGCACGCAGGTCGTCGCGCAGCGCATCCACATCGGCCCGCGAGTCGAGGCCGAACGCGATGTGGTTCAGACCGGCGGAACGACGATCGAGGTCCTCTCCCCCGGGTGGCACGGCCACCAGCACGATTGACAGGCCAGCCGTGCGAAACGAGATTCCCTCGTCCCACTCCTGGTATGGCACGTAGCCGAACCGTGCCAGCAGGTCACCCCAGAAGGCCGCCGAGTGCTCGAGGTCCGCGACGTAGAACTCCAGGTGATGCAACCCTCCTGCCGTGGGGACCACGGCATCCCCACCTGGGCCGGCATCGTCACGTCCGTGCATGGTTCGTCCTCGGGTCGGGCACCATCCATGGCCGCACCCTAGGGCCTGGCTGGTGGCCTCAGCGGTCGCCCGGTCGGATCCTGCCGTCGACGACGACCACGCCTTCGGCCTGCAGCAGGGGTGCCTGGCGAGCGGCGAGCCCTGCGTGCAGCCTCCCCGAGGCGGGCACGACACGCCACCATGCCAGCCCCGCAGGACATGTGCGCATCGCCGTCCCCACCGCTCGGGCAGCACCCGGGCGGCCGATCTCGCTGGCCACCTCCCCGTAGGTGACCAGTTCGCCTTCGGCCAGTCCGGCGACCACGGCATACACCTGCGCCGCCAGGTCGGTGCCGACCCGGGTGCCGCTCACGGCTGGCGCGCAGCGATCTCGGGAGCGACGATGCCGTCGATGTCCTGGACGGGGTGGGCCAACGCGTCCTCGTGGTCGTGCGCACCATGGGCGTGCGAACCATCGCCCTGCTCGTCGTGGTCGTCCGGACGATCGTCGGGCGCACCATCGTCTGGGGCACCGTCGTCGAGCGCGCCTGCTGCTGCCGCCGGGCCCTGGCCATTCTGCCCCGCGTCGTCGCGACTGCGGCCCGCGTCGCCGTCGGCGGCATCCGATTCGTCGACGGCATCCGATTCGTGGACGGCGTCGCCGTCCACGTCCGCAGCCGAGGCTGCGACATCGGCAGCGGTGCCGTCCGCGGTGTCGCCATCCGCACCCGACTCGGCAGCGTCAGGCTCGGGCAGGGCACCACCACGCTCGGCCTGCATGGCCTGGAGTCGCGCCGCATCGGTGACGTCCTCGAGTCCCGGCGACGATCCGGACGACGGGTAGGCGATCCGCGGGTGGTAGATGCCCTCGAGCGCGGCCACGACCGAGTCGCGCACCCGGCGCAACTCGTCGAAGGTGAGGTCGGACTCGTCGAACTGGCCGTCGTCGATGCGGGTGGTCAGCAGCTTGTCGACGGTTGACTCGATGAGGCCTCGTGGCAGCGTGCCCCGGTCCATCGCCATGGCACGCGTGGCCGCCTCGGAGCAGTCGGCGATCAACAGGACCGCCGCTTCCTTGCTGCGTGGCTTGGTGCCCTTGTAACGGAACACGGATTCGTCGACCACGGTGTCGTCGCCCCCGGCGGCCTCGACTGCCTTGTTGTAGAAGTAGGACACGACCATGGTCCCGTGGTGGGAGGCAATGGCGGCCACCACCTCTGGCGGCAGGCGGTACTCGGTCGCCATGCGAACACCGTCGACGACGTGTTCCTGGATGATCAGTGCCGACACCTGCGGTTCGAGGTCGTCGTGGGGATTGGTGATCCCGTACTGGTTCTCGATGAAGAAGTGGGGGCGTCGGACCTTCCCGATGTCGTGGTACAGCGCCGCCACGGACCCCAGCAAGGGATTGGCGCCGATCTCGCGACAGGCTCGTTCGGTCAGCGACGCCACCATCACGGAATGGTTGTAGGACCCGATCGCCTTGGTCTCGAGTTCGCGCATCAGCGGGTGGTTGCGGTCGGCAAGGTCCAGCAGGGCAGTGACCGTGGGCAGGCGGAACGTCGTCTCGAGGAAGGGCAGCAGGCCCTGCACGAGCAGGGTGATGAGCACCCCGTTGAGCGTGGCGGCACCCACGGCCGGCCAGAACTCGGCTCGTGGACCGAAGACCCCGATCGCCACCGCGGCGATCACGGGCATCGCCAACCCGGCGCGCAGGGCCGCCGAACGCAGGTCGCTGCGTGAGCCCAGGTTGATGCTCAGCGGGACGCACGTCAGGACGGCGGCCGCGGTGAAGACGGCGACGCCATTGGACAACGGCGCGGACAGCGTCACCATGACCACTGCGGGCAACATCGATGCAATCGCCACCACTGGTTGCACCAGCAGGGCGATGAGCATGGCCAGGGCACCGACGGGCACGAGGTACCACCACGCCACCTGCCCCGGGTCGGCCAACACGCCCACGCCGGCGACCAGCCCGGCGTAGCCCACCAGCACCGCGCTGAGCAGGAGCAACTTGCGTGGGGAACGCCACACGCGTGGCTGCATCTGCCACAGGTACAGGCCCAGCACCACGACCACGACTGCCATGGCCCCCAGCGCCCTCAGGTACCGGAACGGGGCAGATGACGCCTCCAGGCCTGACTGCTGAAGTGCCTCGAAGGAGGCTTCGTCGACCACCTGGCCCTGGGTGACGATGGCGTCGCCCGCTTGCCAGACCGTCGTCGTCGGCTCCACGGCGTCGGCAGCCTCCTGGGCAGCGGCATCGGTGGCGTCCGCGTCGACGATGATCGTGGGCCGCGCCACCGTCTCGATGATGGGCCCGGCGATCGTGGCGGCTTCCTCGGGCGACATCGCCATCAACGGCAACTCGACGGCCAGGAATCCCTCGATGGTCGAGCCAAGGTCTTCCTGTGTGACGTCGTTGCGCGCGAATTCCAGTGCCAGGGACACGGTTTCTGCCCGCACGATCGGCAGTTCATCGTCCGACAGGGCCACCAGCGACTCGATGGTCGTGGCCGGCAACTCGGGGAACTGGGCGGCCAGTTCCTCCTCCTGTTCGGCCGGCGTGAGGACCACCTGGTCAGGGGTCTCGGTGGCGACCGGTTCACCGGGCGCGCCCGAGCCGGTGACCGGTTCGGACGTCGACGTCCGGGGTTGGCGCACCTCGGTCGTTGCCGCGAAGATCTCGCGGGTGTCGTTGACGATCGCCGCGCCGGCCTCGGGGTCCACGGCCGTACGCGCAGTCACGGCGGCAGCGGCCTGGCGTCGCCGTTCCAGCGTGTCCTCCTCGTCCTCCACCGTGATGGTCTCGTCGGCCACGATGGTGGAGGGGGCCACGGCGCCAACCTCGACGGTGCCGCCCTCACGCAGGGCACCCAGCGACAGCAGTGCAGGGACCAGAAGGAGCACCAGGCCGGCGGCGATGGCACGAACCAGCGGCAGCGAGAGCGAGAAGCGGGCGAACCAACCAGCTTCCTGGGGCGTCGACACGTCGAGCCTTTGCGGGAGGACGAACCGCCAGTGTACGACGGCTTTCCCCGACGACCCGGAGTCCGTGGCCCTCCGCCTGCCTCGAGGCTGCGCTGGTCCTAGGATCAGGCACGACCCAGTCATGCGGCGGCGACACCGTCGAGCGCCCGACCAGGCAGGAGCCAGCGTGTCACCCGTCAACGACATCTGGGTCTCCTTCGAACGCCCGGCATGGGCACGACTGCGGGCCGCCACACCGCTGACCCTGAACGACGACGACCTCGACGTCCTGCGCGGGCTGAACACGGCGCTCGACATGGCCGAGGTCACCGACATCTACCTGCCGCTGACACGCCTGGTGAACCTGTACGTGCAGGCCACCCAGGACCTGCACCGTGTCACCGACGTGTTCCTGGGCGGCCCGTCGGAACGAGTGCCCTTCGTGCTGGGCATCGCGGGCTCGGTGGCCGTCGGCAAGTCCACCACCGCCCGCGTGCTCCAGGCCCTGCTGTCCCGGTGGCCGGACCATCCCAACGTGGAACTCATCACCACCGACGGCTTCCTCAAGCCCAACGTCCAACTCGAAGCCGAGGGTCTGATGGAACGCAAGGGCTTCCCGGAGTCCTACGACCAGCGACGCCTGGTCGAGTTCGTGGCGGCCGTGAAGGCCGGTCAGCCAGTCGTGGAGGCGCCGATCTACTCGCACCTGACCTACGACATCGTCCCGGACGAGCACGTCGAGGTTCGCCAGCCCGACATCCTGATCGTCGAGGGGCTCAACGTGCTGCAGACGGGGGTGGGCGAGTCGTCGCCGTTCGTGTCCGACTTCTTCGACCTGTCCGTCTACGTCGACGCCGACCCGGTCCACGTGCGCGAGTGGTACCGCGATCGGTTCCTGGCGTTGCGTCGCACCGCCTTCAGTGACCCCCGCTCGTTCTTCCGCCGGTTCGCCGACCTCGACCGCGACACCGCAGCGGCAACTGCCAACCACATCTGGGACACGATCAACGGCCCCAACCTGTCCCGCAACATCGCACCGACACGGTCTCGCGCCGACGTCGTGTTGCACAAGGGCCGCGACCACGGGGTCGAGGAGGTCCTGCTGCGCAAGCTGTGAGCGGTCACCGCAACGAAGTACCCTGCCGGGTCCCCTCCGGGCGGAGCCCGCCCGCGTCCCCTCCCGTGGAGAGTCCGTCATGGCCCAGGCACCGACACCCCACGACGCCGTGCTGCTGACGTCGTTCGGCGGACCCGAGGGGCCCGACGACGTCATGCCCTTCCTGCGCAACGTGGTCCGAGGCCGCAACGTGCCCGAGGAACGTCTCGCCGACGTGGCCGAGCACTACCACGCGCGTGGCGGTGTCAGCCCGATCAACGACCAGAACCGTGCACTCCAGCGCGCCTTGCAGGCAGAACTGGACAGCCGCGGCCACGACCTGCCGGTCCTGTTCGGCAACCGCAACTGGGACCCGTTCCTGGGCGATGCCGTGGCCGCCGCCGCCCAGGCCGGTCACCACCACCTGCTCGCGTTGGTGACGTCGGCGTACTCGTCGTACTCGGGCTGCCGCCAGTATCGCGAGGACCTGGCGCGGGCTCGCGACGAAGCCCGCGACCGCACCGACGTCGACGTGACGATCGACAAGGTCCGGGTCTGGTTCAACCATCCGGGTTTCGTGATGGCGATGGCCGAGCGCGTCGCGGCCGCGCTCGACGAGGTCGACAGCGACGACGCGCCGGTTGCCTACGTCACCCACTCGATTCCCCTGACCATGGCGCGCCACAGTGACTACGTCGCCCAGCACCTCGACGCGTGTCGACTGGTCGCCGCACAGGTTCGCGTCCTGCGGCCGGGGTGGCATGGTGAATGGCAGTTGGTCTTCTGCTCGCGCTCGGGCCCGCCCACCGTGCCGTGGCTCGAACCCGACGTCAACGACCACCTCGCCGACCTTGCCGACAACGGCGCCACGGCCGTGGTCGTCGCGCCGGTCGGCTTCATGAGTGACCACATGGAGGTGATCCACGACCTCGACGTGGAGGCAGCGGAGACCGCCACCGAACACGACCTGCGGTGGGCACGCGCAGCGACGGTCGGCACCCACCCCACCTTCGTGGCCGGGTTGGCCGACCTCGTCGAGGAACGAGTGGCGGACGGACCCAGGTTGGCGCTGGGCGTCATGGGTCCGTGGCACGACGCCTGCCCGGTGGACTGCTGCCGCGTGCCTGACCGGCCCGTGGCACCCACGGTCGCGAGTGCGGACAGTGGTCGCCCACCGGCCGAGTGACCACCGGCCGGCGGAGCGGGGAGGATCCGCGCATCCGACCGGTCGATGTGCCACCATCGCAGCATGAGTTCCCCCACCGACACCGAGCGCCTGCCGTCGTCCCATGCCTCCGACGACCACGACGCCACGCAATGGGGCCCCGTCGAGGCCGTTGGTGGTCGCCCGCCGCGACGCTGGCCACGGCGCCTGGTGCTGCTGGTGGTCATCGTGGTGCTCGTTCCGATCGCGTGGGGCGCCGCCGTGGCGGTCCACGCATCGACGTCCATGGAGCGCGAGGACGTCACAGGCCTGTCGGAACGAACGGGCTCGCGCATGAACGTGCTCGTCACGGGCTCCGACTCGCGGGAGGATCTCAGCGACGAGGAACGCCGGGAGTTGCGCACGGGAACGGCTGACGGCGAGCGCACCGACACCATCATGGTCCTGTCGGTGGACGGTGACACCTCCCGACTGCTGGCCTTCCCAAGGGACCTGTGGGTCACACGGTGCGATGGCAGTGCCGGGCGCATCAACGCCAGCGTGTCCCACGGCGGCACCGGCTGCCTCGTCGACACGGTCGAGGCACTGTCGGGCATCCCGATCCACCACACCCTGGCCGTGGACTTCGGTGGGTTCCGGGATCTCGTTGACGCCGTCGGTGGCGTCGACATCTGCACGGACGTCGAGATGGTCGACCCCAAGGCGGGCCTGGACCTGCCCGCGGGCTGTCACACGATGGACGGGGTCACGGCGCTGGGTTTCGTGCGGACGCGCCAACTCGACAATGACCTCCAGCGCATCCAGCGCCAGCAGGAGTTCATCGGCGCACTCGCGGCCGCCATCCTGACCCGCGACACCGTCGTCAACCCGCTGCGGACCTGGAACGTGGCCGGCGCGGCCGGCGCCACGCTGACCGCCGACCAGGGATTCGGCCCCATCGACATGGGCAGGCTCGCCTGGGGTGGCCGTGGACTGGCCGGCGGACTGGACGCACAGACCGTGCCGGGCACACCGGCGACCATCAACGGGGCCGCGGTGCTCGAGCCTGACCTTGCTGCCGCCGAGGCGCTGTTCGCCCCCCTGCGCACAGACGCACCCTCGGAGTCCCGGGCCTCGCCGACAGCCGCTCCCGTGGCGCGGGCCGATGTTCGTGTCGCCGTCCTGAACGGTGCGGGAATCGCCGGCCTTGCCGGCCGGGTCGGCGACGGCCTCGCGGTCCTGGGCTATCCAGTCCCGATCGTCTCCGACGGCCCCTCGACCGATGCAACCGTGGTCCACCACGCGCCGGGCCAGCGCGCCGCCGCCGAACTGGTTGCCGGCGAAACCTCGCAGGACGTCACGATCACCGAGACCGCAACGGTCGGCAACGTGAGCCTCGGCAGCGATGCCGACGTCGACGTCGTGGTCCTGTTGGGTGGCGACATCGACATCGGCGCCGGCTCCTGAAGCCATGTCATCGTGCGATACGCTGCGCTGCATCTGTGCACAGGGGATGGCGGGCACGGGTTGGCTGTTCGCCGCGACTGCGACCGGTCCCCACGACACGACCGCTGACCGCCTGGTCACCTTGGCTGCGCACAACTGGTGGGATCTCCCTCGATGAGCACCGAAACGTCTTCTGACGACACCCAGGCCACCCCTGGCCTGTTTCGTGACGCGCCTGCGAACGATGCCACGCCGAACGCCGACACCGCGACACTCGACGCGGCGCCTGCCGACAGCGCCACGGTCGACGAGACCGTTTCGTCCGGCACTGCCGATGGCAGCACCGACGACACCGTGACCATGGGGCCAGTCCCCGAGGCCGCCGCTGGGACACCCGCGGGTCCGTCCAGCGACGGTGGCGCCAGTTCCTCCGAGCCCGCGTGGCGCCGAACCGCGATCTGGTGGGGTCCAGTGGTCGCGCTGGCCCTGGTCGCGGTCGCGTGGATCGGGTTCCTGATGGCCAGCCGCGCCGGCACTGCGCTGCCGGGTGTGACCGTCGAGGGCGTCGATGTCTCGGGCATGGACGACGCTGCGATCGAGTCCGAGCTGGACGACATCGTCACGGCCCGCCAGGATGCCGTGATCACGGCGACGGCAGCAGACCAGACCTTCACGATGCAGATGGGCGACGAGGGCTACCAGGCCGACATCGACGCTGCCGTCGACCATGCCCTCGCCACGGGTCGCACCGGTCCGGTCGGCAGCGTCGTCAACCACGTCGCGGCCACCTTCGGTCGCACGTGGTCCTTCGCGCTCGACACTGCCACCATCGAGGCACCGGTCGACGCCTTCGTCACGTCGGTGGCCGCGACCGTGGACACCCCGCCCGACGACGGATCCGTGCAGCTCGACGTCGAGTCTGCCACCGTCACCTCCACACCTCCCAGCACGGGGCTGGAACTCGACCAGGACACCGCACGCACGCTGGTGTTGGAGGTCGCAGGCACGGGCCGCGACACCACCGTCGAACTGCCGACGACCGTGCTGCAACCCACGACGACCGACGCCATGGTGACGACGGCGACCACCACGCTCGAGGATGCCCTGTCCGAGCCCTTCGTCCTCACGCGCGGCGATGGGTCGATCACCCTGGAACCGTCCGAATTCGCCGGCTTCCTGTCCGTGGCCGGCCCGGATGAGGACTTCGCGGTCACGTTGCGGACCGATCCGCTGCGGGCGGCCATGGAGGGCCGCGGTGACGAGTTCAACGTCGCCCCGGTGTCGGCGCAGTACACGATCGAGAGCGGCTGGCGCACCTACGACAACAAGGGCTCCGGCACGTTCGACCCCAGCCCCGCAACGGTCTCGATCACCGAGGGCACCACCGGCCTGGTCTACAACGCCGACACGGCGACCGAGCAGATCGTCGAGTTGTACGAGACCGGTGCGCACACGGCCGAACTCAGCCTCGACGACGTCGAACCCAGGTTGAGCACGGAGCGCGCCGCCGAACTGGCCCCCAACGCACTCCTGGGCACGTTCACGACCTACGAGGCGTGCTGCGGCAACCGCCAGCACAACATCCGCCAACTCACCGACCTCGTCGACGGCGCCATGCTGCTGCCGGGCGAGAACTACTCGGTCAATGACACCATCGGGCCGCGCACCCTCGAGAAGGGCTTCCTGCCGGCCGGCGCGATCATCAACGGTGAACTCAACGAGGACGACATCGGCGGTGGCATCTCCCAGGCGGCGACCACGTTCTACAACGCCGCCTTCTTCGCCGGCATCGAGGTGTTGGAGCACACGCCCCACTCGTGGCCGATCAGTCGCTACCCGATGGGTCGCGAGGCCACCTTCGCCTATGTCGGCGACCTCGACATCAACATCCTCAACAACACCAGCCATGCCATCATCGTGGACACGTCGTGGGAGGGTGAATCGGTGACCTACTCGATCTTCGGCCATGACGACGGGCGCGAGGTCACCGCGAACATGGGCGAGCCCAGGGACTACCAGGACCCGCCCGAGACACTGCGGCGCCCGACCGACGAACTCTACGTCGGCAACGAACGCCAGGTCCAGGGCCCCGGCCAGGGCTTCACGATCGACTTCCAGCGCGTCATCACCGGCGGCGAGACCCCCGGGACCGAGGACCTGTCGTGGACCTACTCCCCCAAGCAGGAGATCATCGAGTACGGCACTCGCCCCCTGTCGGCGCCGCCCTACGAACCTCCTGAGGACGACGAGTCGGACGGCTGACCCACGGCTGCCGGCACGCCGGCGTGAACCGCGACCCGCCGCTGGGATCGCGACCGCTCGCACGACCACACAAGGACTTCCCCGATGGCCGATCGTCGCCTGCCTCCGCCCGGCTCGTCTCCGGGTACCGGGCCCGCAGGATCCGGCCAGGGTGCCGGCACACCGCCGCCTCCCCCGCCGCCACCGCCGGGCAGCACCGCACCCACCGCGCCGATTCCCCGCCCGGCGACACCGCCGGCAGGGCCGCCGATGCGCCCACTCCACCCCGGCGGCGGGTCAGCGACCCCACCCCCGGCACCACCGCCGGCGCCGCCGTCAGGTCCGGACGGCGACGGTCGTCGCGGCAAGGGCTGGATGGTGGTCGTGGCCATGGTCATCCTCGCAGTGATCGCAACCCCGGTCGCACTGTTGGCGGCGTTCGCCGATGGGGACGAGCCCGAGGCATCCGCACCACTGCCGACATCCGACCCCTCGACCGCTTCGGTTCCCGACGCGGCCACCACCCAACCTGCCGACCCCACACCACCCGCCGCCACGGAGACGCCGGGCAATCCCCTCGACGACCTGTTGGGCGACCAGGACTTCGACGACCTGCTGGGGTCCGACGTCCTGGCCCAGTGCCTTGCGCCGCCAGGGTCGACGCCAAGTCTCCAGGGCAGCCCGATCCCCGACGACCCGGCCGAGGCCATCGACACGATCGCGGACCAGGTCGCCGAGGTCAGGGGTCTGGAGTTCTCGACGCCGGTGGAACTCGACCTGTTGACGAGCGCGGAACTGGCCGAGCGCATCGTCGTCGTGTCGGAGGAGGACTACGTCGTGGCCGAATCGGACCTCGACGACGCCATCCTGACGACCCTGGGCCAACTCGATGACGACCAGGACCTCCGACAGGTGTACTTCGACCTGCTTGGCGAACAGGTCGCGGGGTTCTACGACCAGGAGACCGGTGAACTCGTGGCCGAGTCCGAGGATGAACTCGCGCCCGACGACCTGGTCATCGTTGCCCACGAACTCGACCACGCCCTGACCGACCAGGCGCTCGGCCTGCCCGACTTCGAGGGCATGGAGGACGACGTGGACGGCCTGATTGCCCGCCAGGGGCTGGTCGAGGGCGACGCCACCGCCCTGATGCAACAGTGGGCACTCGCCAACCTGTCACTGTTCGACCTTGCCGCGCTGGGCACCACGCCGATCGACACGGCGCAACTGGACGCAGCCCCGTGGGTCCTGCAGGCGCAGCTGTTGTATCCCTACGAGGCCGGACTCGAGTTCGTGTGCCAGCTGTACGTGGATGGCGGCTGGGCCGCCGTCGACGCGGCCTACGACGACCTGCCCACGACGAGCGCGCAGGTGCTGTTCCCGGAGCGGTACCTGGCCGGCGAGGGCGCCGTCGACGTCGCCGAGGTGACGACGTCGGAATCGGGCTGGGAGGAGGTCCGGGCAACGACGTGGGGCGCCGCCGAACTGCTGTGGTTGATCGAGGCACCCGGCAACGACCTGTCACGGGGACCGTCGGATGCGCGGGAACGGGTGGCGGACTGGGCCGGAGGCCGCCAGACCACCTGGCAACGCGATGACGACACGATGGTGTCGCTGGACCTGGCGCAACGTTCCGGCGGCGACCTGTGCACCACGATGCAGGACTGGATCGAGTCGGCGTGGCCGGATGCCGAGGTCGACTCGAGCGACTCGCCGACGGTGTGGACCACGTCGACCACGGCAGTCGCCCTGAGCTGCGACGGCGACAGTGTCCGGGCCGTCGTCGGCCCCGACGTTGCCGCCGTCACCTCCGTGGCCAACTGAGTCGGCACGATCCGGCCCGGGCACACGGGGCAGATGCCCGGCGCAGTGCGACCGCCCGACGCGGGGCGGGCCAGGCGGATCCCTGTGCCGCGATGCCGCAGCGGGCGTGACTCAGTCCCGGTCTTGGGTCGCCCTCGCCAGCTGTCGCCGCACGCCACGAATGCTGGCGTCGAGTTCCTCGTGCAGGCCCTGGGCACTGTGGGGTGGCAGCTGGGCGCGCGCACGTTCCAGTTCACGAAGTCGCGCGCGCAGCGCCTCCACCGACAGGTCGGCCATCAGAACAGCTCGTCCAGTCGCGCCTTGACGTCGTCGTCCATCGCATCCAGGACATCCAGGGCGGCCATGTTGTCGTGCACCTGCGAGACCTTGGAGGCACCGGTGATCACGGTGGAGACACGAGGATTGGCCACGACCCACGCCAGTGCGACCTGCGCCATCGTGGCATCGAGGTCATCGGCGATTGCCTGCAGTTCCTTCAGGTCGTCGTTGTGGCCGGGGTCGGTGAGCATGTCGCGCAGCCATTCGTAGCCATCCAGTGTCGCGCGTGACCCCTCCGGGATGCCGTCCATGTACTTGCCGGTCAGCAGTCCCGATGCGAGCGGCGACCACGTCGTCAGCCCAAGGCCGATGTCGTCGTACAGGCGGGCATACTCCTTCTCCACCTTGCGACGGGCAACGAGGTTGTACTGCGGCTGTTCCATGACTGGCTTGTGCAGGTGGTGGCGGTCGGCGATGTCCCAGGCCGCCCTGATCTCGTCAGCGGACCACTCCGACGTCCCCCAGTAGTGGGCCTTGCCCGAACTGACCATGTCGGACATCGCCCAGACGGTCTCCTCGATGGGGGTGCCCTTGTCGGCCCGGTGGCAGAACACCAGGTCGACGAAGTCGAGCCCGAAGCGTTCCAGCGAGCCGTCGATGGCCTGCGAGAGGTACTTGCGGTTCAGGGTGTTCGACATGTTGACGTCGTCGTGGATGCCCCAGAACAGCTTGGTGCTGACCAGGTAGCTCCAGCGCGGCCAGTCCAGTTGGGCCAGCGCCTTGCCCATCACGACCTCGGACTCACCGCCGGCGTAGGCCTCGGCATTGTCGAAGAAGTTGACACCGTAGGACCGGGCGACGTCGAGCTGTTCAGCAGCTGCGTCGATGTCGACCTGGTCGCCGTAGGTGACCCACGAGCCGATGGACAGGGCTGACACCTTCACGCCAGCGTTGCCGAGTCGTCGATAGATCATGTCTGCCATGTGTCTGCTCCATGCTGGTGGGGAAATGGACTGGTGGGGGAAATGGACTGGTGGAGATATGGACGTCGACGGACAAGCGTATGGCCGACCACCCGGGCGATGGTGCCCGGGTCGCAGGTCGAAAGGCCATTCCTGGTGGGAATGTGACGGATCCGACAACCCGGGGGCCCATTGTGAACGCGCCCGGTGACGGATCAGGCCCGCCCGTTGCGATCGGCGAGCCGGGTGGCGACACGGTCCGGCACGTCGGCGGCACGCGGCAACCGCACCGGGGTGATGGACACGTGACCGTCGTGGGCGGCGCCGATGTCGGTCCCCGCCAGGTCGTCGTCCAGGAACCGCAGGCCGCTGTAGCTGGGAACCCAGTGCTCGATGGGCTCGGCCGTGGCGCCGGCGTCGGTGTGCAGCGGAGCACGGATCGCCACCGTGTCCTCGGGCCGGCGGCCGCCCGGTGCAACCAGGCCACGGCGGGGTTGGTCGTCGCCCTCAACCTCACGTGCGTAGACGGGTCCGTAGCCGGTCCGTGCGATCGCGGTCAGTACGCGCTCGGTTGCGTGCTCCACCTCCCACGGCAGGTTGACCGAGACCACGTCGCAGTGGTCGAGCAGGCCGGATTCCAGGATGTCGTCGACCACGGCCGCGGCCACCGCCGCAACGCGTTCCCAGTCGCCGCGTGCCTGGGGCGAGTGGGCATGACGACGCCACGCCATGAAGTCCCCCTCGACGATCCCCGTCGACAGGGCGATGGCGCGGTGGCCGGTCAGTCCGGCCTCGATCGCGGCGCCGACGGTGCCCGACGACATCAGGAACGCCGTGCCATGGTTGTGGCCGAGGTTGATGCCCGACAGGACCAGGTCGGTCGTGTGGCCACGGTGGCAACCGATCTGGGCTGCATCGGCCGGTGAGCCCCCGACGGCAACCATGTCGACACCGTCTCGCGTCACGGCGGCGATGGGAATCCGTTCGAGTCGCGACAGGTGCTTGCCGCTCCAGGACCGTTCGCCGTCCGGTGCCACCACGTCGATGGTGCCCAGCGGCGCCACGGCCCGAACCAGCGGCGGCAGTGCCGGCGAGTCGACGCCGTCGTCGTTGGTGACGAGTACCTGCAACCGCCCGCGGTCTGGGGCGCTTGGCCCACCCGGGGCAATGGGCGGGGCCGACGGATCCTGCGGGGATGCGGCGGTCACGCTGGCAGTCCAGTCGGAGAGGTCAGTGCCCGGACCAGCATGTCGATGGCTACCTGGTTGCCGCCACCGCGCGGCACGACGATGTCGGCCCAGCGCTTGGACGGCTCCACGAACTCCAGGTGCATTGGCCGGACCGTGGCCTGGTACTGGTCCAGCACCGACTCGAGCGAGCGTCCACGTTCGCCGATGTCGCGACGGAGCCGTCGCAGCAGTCGCAGGTCGTCGTCGGTGTCCACGAAGACCTTGATGTCGAGCAATTCGCGCAGCCGCGCCGAGGCGAACAGCAGGATCCCCTCGGCCAGCACGATCGGCCGCGGCGCCACCCTGCGCGTTTCGTCCAGCCGGACGTAGTCGAGGTAGTCGTAGGTCGGGACGTCGACGGCTTCACCTGACCTCAGCACCGTGAGGTGGTCGATGAACAAGTTGTCGTCGAACGCCTTCGGATGGTCGAAGTTCGTCGCGCGACGCTGCGACATCGGCAGGTTCGACAGGTCGTGGTAGTAGGCGTCGTGTTCCAGCACGGCGATCTTCTCGGGACCGATCGCGTCGACCAGGGCGGTCACGACGGTGGTCTTGCCCGACCCCGACCCACCGGCGACACCCACGACCACTGGAGGCTGCAGGGTGCCGGACATGCGGGTCGCCTTGAGTCGTGGGCGGATGCGTGACGGTAGCCGGGGTGACGCCGGGCAACCCGCTCGGAGCCGCAGTCGAGGACATGACCGATCCGCCCCGACCGACCGTGGGACTACTCGTCGCGCACGTCACCGGAACCCGCGCGCTCGACCTCACTGTCGGTCGGCCCGCCATCGATGTGATGCGCACCCGCGTGATCCGCACCCGCGTGATCTGCACCGGTGTGATCTGCATCGGTGTGATCTGCATCGGCGTGGTCCGCGTCATCGGCGGGATCGACAGCGACCCGGTCGGGGTCGGTCGGTCCGGCGTCGCCATCGGCGTCATGGTGCTCCGCCGGCCCGGGATGGTGGTCGCCGACGTCCTCCCAGCCGGGTCCGTCCCGGGGGCCCGCGCCCTGGCCGGGCAGGTCCTCGGCGGACTCGTCGACAGGTTCGACCGGCACCCGCAGCGATGCGACGATCGAGATCGTCAACAACCCGAAGATGATTCCCAGCGACACCACGATCGGGATGTGGATGTCCCAGTTGAGCAGCAGCATCTTGACACCAACGAAGGCGAGGATCGCCGCCAGGCCGTAGTCCAGGTACCGGAACCGGTCCTTGAGCCCCCCAAGGCAGAAGTAGAGGGCGCGCAGCCCGAGGATTGCGAAGGCGTTGGAGGCAAAGACGATGAACGGCTCCTGCGACACCGCCAGGATGGCCGGGACCGAGTCGACGGCGAACAGCACGTCGGTCGCCTCGATCAGCACCAGCACGGCGAACAACGGCGTCGCCATGAGGTGGCCGTCGCGGCGGATGAACATCTTCTGGCCGTGCAGTTCGTCGGTCGTGGGCACGACGCGCCGCACGAGTCGCAGGACCGTGGAGGTCTCGGGATCGATCTCGTGGTCGCCGGGTGACGCCAGCTTCCAGGCCGTGTACAGCAGGAAGACACCGAAGACGACCAGCAACCAGTCGAACCGGTTGATCAGCGCCACGCCGGCGAAGATGAAGATGGCTCGCAGGACCAGCGCGCCGAACACGCCCCAGAACAGCACCCGGAACTGGTACTGCGGCGGCACCTTGAAGTAGCTCAGGATGACGGCCCACACGAAGACGTTGTCGATCGACAGCGACTTCTCGATCAGGTAGCCGGCGTAGTACTCACCGGAGGCGGCCGCGCCGAATCCCCACCACACCACCAACCCGAAGGCCAGGCCGATCGTGATCCACACGGCGGACTCGATGAGCGCCTCGCGCAGCGAGATCACGTGGGGCTTGCGGTGCACCAACAACAGGTCCGCCACCAACAGCACGACGATCGTCGTGATCAGCGCGATCCACTCCCAGGGCATCACGTCCAGATCGACGAACTTCGTGGCAGCCTCGGTGGCAAGCACCAGCGGGGCGGCAAGGCTCGAAACGGGCATGGAGGGCTCCTCGGCGAAGGCCCCAATGTAGCCCACGGGCAGCCCGCTTCCCCCACCGCACCGGGCAGGAACGCGGCCACCATGGCAGCATGCGCTCCGCACGGTCACGACACGCCAGGAGGCCACCATGGCATCCCCATCCACCGACCAGCCGGCCGCCGCGACACCGTCCGCCACCGACCTGGTGCGCGGCGCGGACGGGCTGGCGCGGTGCTGGTGGCCCGGAGACGATCCCGACTACGTCGCCTACCACGACACCGAGTGGGGCGTGCGCACGCGCACGGACTGGGACGACCCCGCGTTGTTCGAACTGCTGGTGCTCGAGACGTTCCAGTCGGGACTGGCATGGATCACGATCCTGCGCAAGCGCGACAACTTCGTCCGGGCATTCGAGGGGTTCGACCCTGCCACGGTCGCGGGCTGGGGCGACGACGAGCGTGCCAGGCTGCTCGCGGATGCCGGGATCGTGCGCAACCGCGCCAAGGTCGACGCCACGCTGGGCAACGCCCGTGCGGTGGTCGCCCTGCAGGACGCCGGGACGTCACTGGTCGACGTGGTGTTCGACGCCGCCCCGACGACATCGGCCGCGCGGCCACGAACCCGCGACGACGTGCCGGCCACGACGCCGGAATCCACCGCCCTGGCACGTGACCTCAAGGCGTGCGGCTTCTCCTTCGTCGGCCCGACGGTCG
>DATFMD010000413.1:0-2414 GCA_035267125.1 Nitriliruptoraceae bacterium
CGGGGTCGTCGTCGGTGTCGGCATCGGCGTGGCAACGGCGCTGGGACTGGGTCCGCTGGCGGGGCCGTCGGGCCCGGGTGTCGACTTCCGCGCCTCGGCATATCCAGATCCTCCCGACGCCCTGGCTCCCAGCCTCGTTGGCGGTTCGGACGTGCACGAACCGGTTGACGGGCGTTCCTTCGGCGGTCCGAACCTGCTGGATGGCGACCTCGCCACTGCGTGGATGCCGGTGGGAACCGACGGCGCAGTCGTGACGTTCCGCTTCGACGCTCCGGTCTGGATCACCGCGCTCGAGATTGCCAACGGCGACCAGTTCGACGACGCGACCTTCGATTCCACCGGACGAGTACGCCTCGCCACCATCGACATGGGGCGGGGGCAGGTGATCGAGGCGACGCTGATCGACGGCACCGGCCGCCAGGTCGTGCGGGTTCCCACGCCTGCGCTGGCCACCGAGGTCGAGGTCGTGGTCGACGAAGTCACCGGGGGTGACGACGTGGCGATGGCGGAAGTCGTCGTGATCGGCCACCCTGCCAACGACACGGATGCGGACGCATACAGGGAGAATGGCTGATGGCGACCTACGAGGACGGACTGGCAGAACTGGGCTTCGCGTTGGCGGGCGAGTCCCGTCGTGGCGGCCGGATGTGGCGGTTGTCGTTCAACCGGCACCTCGAGTTCGTGCTGCACGACTACGACGACGCCGTCGTGCTGACATGGTCCTTCGCGCTGGGGGAGTACGCCGCCGAACGGGGTTGGATGCTGGGGTCGGGAGACCTGTCGACCCATGACCTGTACCCGGCCAACGACGTGAGGTTGCCAATCGAGATCAAGGCCCTCGAGGCCGAGTTGCGCCGCACCCTGGCCGGCCTGCGCATGGACCTCGGTGACCCGAACCTGTGACGACGTCGACCGAGCCACCAGACCGGGCATCCGACGCCGAGTTCACGGGTGACGTCGCCGGGCCGGCCAGCGCCCCCGAAGTGGTGCTGGAGGACGGCGACGAGCCCGAGGTTGCCCTGGTGGACTGGGGGTTGGCGGGGCGCAGGCTGGCCCTGTCGGCCGTGGTCCTGCTGGCCGTCGCGCTCGGGGCCTGGATCGTGACGTCGTTGGTGGTGGGCGCGTGGCGACCGGGCGTGCTCGGCAACTTCGTCGGCCTTGCCCTGGTCGGGGTGTTCCTGGTGGAGATCTGGGTGGTCGGGGGGTCGGCCCTGCGCGGCATGCTCCGGGCGGGCGAGGCAGGTCATCGACTGGCCGGATCCGACGTCGGGTTGTTGCCGCCACAGTTGCGTCCGGGTGGCTCGATGAAGCCACCCCTGGCGAAGGTCATCGACGAACAGGTGGCTGCGCGGGAGTCGCAGGCCTCGACGCCATCCGGCGACGACGATCGACCCGGGCGCCGACGAGACGGCATGCCCCGGGACGACACGACCGACGTCGATCCCCGCTCCTAGTGGCCGTGCGGGTCGATTCGCTCGGTCAGGAGGAACGTGGTCACGTCGGTCGCCACGACCGTGTCGCACCGGGCCACGGTGCCCCATGTCAGCAACGCCACCGGTGACGGCATGGGCTCGGTGTACGTCGTCCCGAGCAGGCGGTCGGGAAACTGGTCGAGCAGGGTGGCGAGGTGTGTCGTGTCGACCCCGGGCGACGTTGCCACGACGACGATCCCGGCCTCCAGGGCGGACGTGATCTGTGGATCTGTCAAGCCGTCGTGCTCGACGCCGGCCTCGGGCACCGTCCGGGCGTGCCAGCCGGACGTGGCCGGTGTCGAGGAGTAGTCCTGGGGTGGTGGATTGTCCCCCACGAGGTGGCCACCCAATTGCTCAGGTGGGTGTTCCAGGACCGAACAGTTGCGGGACCAGTCGTCGAGGGACTCGGTGCTCGATCGCGCCATCGGCGCCATCGTTGCCGACGAGTCAGACGTCGCCGTCGTGCAGGCTGCCAGCGTGAGTGCAGCCACCAGCACCGGGACGAACCGGGCGCCGATCGCGCGGCTGACGTGGGTGATCATCACGTCGTCGGCATCCCGGCCAGGATGTCGTCCAGGATCTCCGGGACGACCGGCCCCGGGAATCGCTGCACGATCGTGCCGTCGGGCGCCAGCACGAACGTCCACGGCTCGCTGGGCAGCGCCAGTTCCTCCATGATGGGGGTCACCGTGACCCCGGCATCCACGAACGGCTCCACGTGGACGAACTGGACGTCGGGGAAGGCGCCAGAGTCGGCCACGGACAGGACGTCGTCCAGGACCGGCCCGCAGATCGCGGACGAGCAGAACGCCGGTGTGGCAATGCACAACACGGTGGGACCGGCCGCCAGCGCATCCGCCAGGGTCATCGCGTGCAGGTCGCAGTCCGGCTCGCGCGTGCACAGGGCTTCGAGCCCCTGGGGGTCGTCGACGGTCGGCGTCG
>DATFMD010000414.1:0-5426 GCA_035267125.1 Nitriliruptoraceae bacterium
TCACCGCGGTAGGCACCCAGTTCGCTCTCGGACAACTGGATCGTCAGGGACTCGTCGAAGGGGGTCCCGGGGTCGTCCTCGACCCGGATGACGTTGTACTCCTGGCCGTCGACCAGGCCACCCACCAGCGCGCCCAGGGACACCCCGCCGATGCTGTTGCCACGGCGATTGGTGTAGGTGACGGCATCGCCCGTCGTCAGGGCGATGGGCCCGACGTAGATGCTGTTGGCGACCGGGTCGACGTAGCCGAGCTCACCCGGTCCCGCCGTCGGGTCGAACTCCATCTTGACGGTGTAGCCGTCGTCGGCCAGGGCCGTGATGTCGCCGTCGACCTCGGTGAAGATCCGCGCCTTCGACAGGTCGATCGCCGCGGCCAGGCCGGCGGTCCCGTCGGCGTACATGCCGGCCTCGGCCGAGGTGCTGGACGCGACCTCGCCGGACGCGTTGAAGTTGGCGGTCTTGCCGGCGATGATCACCGCACCGGGCGCGAGCCGGGCAGTGGCGTTGGCCTCGGCGTAGGCCACGGCCAACGACATCGCGGTCATGGTCGGGTCGACCGGGACATCGCCCAGTTCGCGCGTGGTCTCGGTCGTCATCGACGCGGTCGCCGATGCCGACGCCGAAAGGTTGGCCTCGACGGCGGACTCGATGAGCACCCCGGTCAGGATGTCGAGCAGTGCCGTGACGATCGCGCCGGCGTAGCCGATGCTGATGGTCTTGCTCTTGGCCTCACCGGTGGCATCCGCGGCGGCCGAGACGGCGATCCCCAGTGTCCCGGTGGACCGCACCGTGGCGCCCTCGCGGATCGTGAGCGTGGCGTTGTAGACCTTCTGCAGCACCTTCACCGGCAACGGCAGCAGGTCCGTCACCTTGGACAGCAGCGGCTGGATCACGAAGTCGTTGACCAGCGTGGGGATCCCGAGCACCTCGGCGAGCGAGCGATCCGTGGCGTCGGCGAGCAGGAAGATCTCGCCACCCTCGATGGTGGCGCCGGCCCCGATGTCGAAGACCACGTCCTTGGTGATGAAGGGGATGGGCAGCGGGTTCAGCAGGTCGGGGACAAGCAACTGGCGTGCCCACAGGTTGAGGTAGCCGTCCTCCTGCAGGTCAGGATCCGGCTCCGAGGTGTTGAGTGCCGAGATGGTGACGCCGGGATCGACGAAGATGCGCTCGGCGAGGGCGTCGATGCTGCCGCCGTCGGTGAAGATGCTGCCGGCGAAGACGATCGTGTCGATGCCGCCGTCACCGACCAGGACGTTGGGCGAGAGCGCGTCGCTCAGGGCCTCACCGAACAGTCCCAGGTCACCGCTGAAGCCACTGTCGAGCGACTCGACGCGGATCGTGTCGTTGCCCAGCCCGGCCTCGATCACCAGGGCACCGGTCGGGTTGGCGAAGTCGACCGTCTCGAAGACGACGCCCAACGTCGACCCGACGATCTCCATGCGACCCGCCGTGGCGTGGTTGCGCAGCACGATCAGGTCGTCGAGCGGCGTGCCGAAGAACGTGAGGGTCCCGATCGGGTCCTCGATGACGATGGGTTCCATGCCGGCGTAGCGGATGGCGACCCCGTCGCGGGTGATGGTCCCGCTCTGCGCACCGGTGACCTCGTAGTTGACGACGTCGCTCGCGCCGGTGAGCACGACCGTGTCGAAGCCACCGTCGCCCCCCGCGATGGTCCCCAGGACCGATCCACCAGCCGCGACCACGAAGGTGTCCTCGTTGTCGGCCGCACCCACCAAGTGCTCGAACCCGGCGAAGTCCACGCCAGCCACCGTGCCGACACCGTCGCCGGTCACCGTCCACCGCATGTCGGTCGTCGGCCCCGCGAGCGTGTCCACGCCACCGCCACCGTCGATGGTGATCGAGACACCAGCACCGGTGCCGGTCACGGTGACGTGGTCGTCGCCGTCACCGCCCCGCACGACGAGGGCCCTGCCGGTTGGAGCCCAGTCGACGCCATCCGCGCCCACCCAGCCGACGCCGCTTCCCTCGATGGCAAGGGTGTGGTGCAGGATCGCACCAGTCGCGGCGGTGACGCTGGCGACCGCGCCGTCGTCGATCCATTGTGACGAGATCCCTGCCAGCGCCACGACCAGGGGACCGGCAGGGTCGTCCGAGACCACGGTCAGGCTCGCCGCGGCCGCGCCCGGTGCACCGGCCGAGAACGTGACGGTGATGACGGCATGTCCACCCGCCGCGATGGAGATCGGAGACCACTCGACGCTGAACATCCCGGACCCGTCGGCCAACACGACATCGCTGATCGCGAGTGGTCCGTCCCCGCTGTTGGTCACGACCAGTTCCCGTGATCGTGCCTGGCTCGGCAGGACGCGGCCGAAGTCCAGGACGTCGTCGCCCGTGGCGGCGCCGGTACCTCCTGCGGCATCCGGGACGGGGTCCGGTTCGGGGTCGCTGGTGCTGTCGAGGGCCTCCTCGGCAGACGGCAGGTCCTCCAGCAGCTCCGACAGGTCTGCGTCGACGGACGGCGGGGGACCGGATGCGGCTGACGCCTCGTCCGGAGCAGTGCCGTCAGGCGCGTCCCCGGTGGACTCGTCGTCCGGCGTGGTGGCAGCGGCGGGCGCGATCTCTTCGGTCGCGGCGACGGCGTCGGTCGCGGCGACGGCGTCGGTCGTGGTGGCGGCGTCGGTCGTGGCTGACTCGCCGGCCGTGGCGTCGGTCGTGGCCGACTCGTCGGATCCACCCTCACCGGCGGCCGTGTCGGTTGCCGTGGCATCTGCGAGGGTGGCGACGGCGGTGGTCGCCGACCCACCCGTGTCTGTCGGGCCGGCTGACGACGCGGCCAATGCCACCGGGCCGTCGCCGTCGGGCTCCTCGCTGGAGGGCAGGTCGACACGTGCCGCCGGGATCGACGTCAGCGTGGTGCCCGCGGCCAACGATGCCGCCATCACGCCGGCGGCGTCGTGCGCCAGCCCCAGCGCGTGCCCGACCTCGTGGCGAACCACGGTGGCCAGGTCCATCCCGGCGGAACCCCAGCCATGACCGGCAGCATCGACGTCGACCTGGACGGTCGACCCCGACGAGTGGCCCAGCGTCAGGTCCGGGAGGTCCACGACTGCAGCCGTCAGCGGCGGTACCTCGTGGCCGGCCGATGTCCAGGACGCAGCGGCCGCTGCCAGCGCCGCATCCACCTCGGCCTGCGTCACCACGCCCACGGATTCGGTCGACGCGGCCGGCAACGACGCGGCCACCTGCGACGTGTCCGCAGACACCTGCTCGCCCAGCGGCAGGGCCGTCAACCAGAACGTGCGTGCCTGGGAGAACACGCGAGCAAGGTCATCAGCCGCTGGTCGCAGCCATGCCGCATCGCTGGTCGGCAAGGGACCGAGCGCCGGACCGATTCCGCTCGACCAGGCCCGCGCAGCGGGGGCGGATGCGGGGGCAACGAGGGGCAGCACCAGCAGCAACGAGAGGATGACCCGCAGCCATTGGCCACGAATCCCCCCAGTCCCTGTCGACCCTGTCACGGTAGATTCCCAAGAACCCCACTCCGGGTGGATCCACGATGGCGGTCCGGGTCAGGTCTTGCCATGACTCTGCCACACCTGCATCGCCGCTGTCAGCTCCCACGCCAATTCGAGCAAACATTGCGGAATGGAGGCGTTTCCCGGGCGGCGGCCACGCCGATCGAAACAGGACCCGGACGTGTGCTGCGACACTCGATGGGCGCAGAAGACGCAGGAGGACGCACAACGTGACGACGCCATGATCCGCTCGGTGCGGGGGCTCGGCTCGGGAGCTCAAGGCCGTGGCCCGCCCTTGTCGTCGTTCGCGATGGTGACCGTCGTGGTGCCCTGGCCGCCGAAGGTGGCGCCCTCCGGATCGACCAACCCGAGGGTGAAGGTCTCGTCGCCCTCGCGGCCGTTGTCACCCACGATGGCGACCTCGATGGTGGCACTGGTCTGGCCGGCCGCGATCGTGACCGCAACCAGCACCGGGACGTAGTCCTCGCCGGCGGTCGCGGACCCGTCGCTGGTCTCCACCCACACCACCACGTCGTGGTCGGCAACATCGGACAGCACGATCTCGACCGACAGCAAGGTGTGACCACTGTCACCCTCGGTGACGGTCATCGACCCGGCTGCGAACGACACCGTTGGATCCGGCACCGGGGGCGGCGGAGGTGGCGGCGGGGGTGGGTCGGGGTCGCCACCTTCCTCGCCACCGCCGGGATCCTCCGGATCGCCGGGGTCGTCCGGATCGCTGGGGTCATCTGGATCGTCCGGCGCCGGGGCGGACGTGGTCGCGGCGGTGCCGATCAGTCCATTGGTCCGGACGCGGACGTCGTCCACCGTCATCGTGCCAGCCTCGACCAACAGCCCGAAGGCCCCGTCGGCAACCGCGGAGTTGAAGGCCCAACTGCCCCCGAACGCACCGTTGACCTGGGCGCTGATCGATGCGCCCTTGATCGTGACCAGCAGCACCAGCGGGGTTCCGGCCGTCATCGACAGCGACTGGGCCGCGTCCACGGTTCGGCCACGCCCCGGTGCCACGTGCCCGATCAGGACTTGCTGGGCAGCCAGGTCCAGCACCACGAATTTGTAGTCGTCGTCGCCGTAGGCATCGAAGAAGAACCCGCCCGCACCACCCGCCGACAGGCGCAGGTCGATCGTGACCTCCAGGTAGGCGTTGGCCTCCAGGCGGCCGCCGACGTCGACGGTGGCCAGTCCGGCGGAGGCCCCCACGCCGGACTGGCCGGTCAGCACACCGTCGGCAGCCGCCCAGTCACCGGCCAGGGCAGGCTCGACGACCATCCCGAACCCGTCGTCGAAGTCCTCGGTGACGTCCACGTTGATGTTGGGCGGCAACACCTGGACCGACAAGTTGTCGAACTTCCCACGGGCGTTGTCGGACCCGACCCCGATCAGGCCCTTGTTGAGTCCGACCAGTTCGTCGTTGAGCAGCCTTGGCGCGAAGGTGTGGGTGAACGCGGTCTTGCCGGCCACGTCCACCCACACCGTCGTGCCGTTGACGTAGACCACCAGGTCATACCACTTGTTGGCCTTGATGCCGCCCTGCACCGCAGCCTGGCGCACCACGTGCCAGCCATTGGCGTCGCGGTAGCCCATCACCAGCTTGTTGGTGGAATCGTCGATCCCGGCGAACTTGAAGTCGGTCGGGCTGAAGTAGTCGAAGATGACGTAGGCGTTGGCCTTCCAACCACCGGTTGCCTTCTGCATCAGGACGCGGGCGTGGATCTCGTAGAAGATCGGCAGGTACGCGTCGACGTACCAGACGGCGGCGGCATCCCCGCCCTGGGACTGGGCGGCCACCTCGAGCAGGCCGCCGTTGACGGCGAAGGCCCCGGTGTCGCGGGCGAAGGCCTGCATCTGGCCATCGTTGAAGTCAGCTGAACGCAGCACGTCGCGACGACCACCGGGGATGTTCCCGGGCTGGGGGTCGGACGG
>DATFMD010000415.1:0-5979 GCA_035267125.1 Nitriliruptoraceae bacterium
GGAGGTCGGCGAGTTCGTGCTCACCTGGGCGGACCTGCACCACCCCGAGACGCCCGCCTACTACAGCTTCAACCACGCCTCCTCGCCCCTGTGGGAACAGGGCGTCGGTGAATTCGTGGCATGGCTCGAGCGGCCCGACACCCCACAGTTGTCGCAGCGCTACATCGGGTCGGCCGTTGCCGACTTCCACCGCAACCTGCTGCACGGCGGGATCTACGGGTATCCGGCCGAGACCGGTCTCCCCGATGGCAAGTTGCGCATGGTCTACGAGGGCGCACCGTTGGCCTTCCTGGCCGAACAGGCAGGTGGCCTGGGCTCTGACGGCACGCGACGCCTGCTGGACGTCGTCCCCGACACCATCCATCAGCGGATCCCGGTCTTCCTCGGGCATCACGGGCTCGTGGAGCGCCTGCAGGACATGGTCGCCGCGGGAGGGGCCCCATGATCCCCGTCGCTGCACGTCGCTGGGCGTCCCGCCGCCCCGGCAACGCCGTACCACCCCCCACGATCCGGCGGCCACGCCAGATCGCCAACCGCGGCCCTGTCCGGGCCTGCACTGAACGTCAGGAACGCAGATGCCGCTAGGTGACGTATTCATTTCCGAGGTGCTTGGCACCGGACTGTTGCTGTTGTTGGGCTGTGGCGTCGTTGCCAACGTCGCCCTGGCCGACAGCAAAGGGGCCGGAGGCGGCTTCCTGTTGGTGAACTGGGGCTGGGGCCTGGCGGTCTTTGCCGGTGTCTACGCCGCATTCAAGTCGGGCGCCCACATCAACCCGGCCGTGACGCTGGGCCTGTTGGCCAACGGCGCCGAGGAGTATGCGCCCGGGGTCGCGGTCACCGCGAGCTCGACCATGGTCTACCTGGCGGGCGAGATGGTCGGGGCGTTCATCGGGGCCGTGCTCTGCTGGTTGGCCTACAAGGACCACTTCGCGGCCACGCCCGACCCCGAGAGCAAGCTCGGGGTGTTCTCGACCGGCCCGGCCATCCGCAACTACTCCTGGAACCTCGTCACCGAGATCATCGGCACCTTCGTGCTGGTGTTCGTGATCCTGACCTTCGGGCAGAACCCAGCTGACCTGGGCCCGCTGCCCGTCGCCCTGCTGGTGGTCGGAATCGGTGCCTCCCTCGGTGGTCCGACGGGGTATGCAATCAACCCGGCGCGTGACCTCGGGCCGCGCATCGCACACGCCGTCCTGCCGATCCCCGGCAAGGGCAGCAGCGACTGGGCCTACTCATGGGTGCCGGTCGTGGGCCCCATCATCGGCGGCGTCCTGGGCGGCCTGGTTGCCAGGTGGTACATCTGATGGCACCGGCCACCGACGCTTCCGGACACGAGGGCACGCCCGAGCACGGGCTGCTCGACGACGCCGAGGACGTGGACGCCGAGCCGGAGGGCAGCTACGTCGACAGCCAGGCGGAGGGCGAGGACGAGCCGATGCATCACGAACCCGAGGAGGACGGCACGTACGTCGAGGTGTCGCACGAGAAGGGCAAACCGCCCGTGGATCCCCACCCCGAACCCGGCCACTACGTCGACTCGGACGAAGAATCCGACGACGCATGACTCCACCACGGGGGCCCCACTTCCCGGCGTGACCCCGACCCAGACCACGAACTCACACCCTGCACATCATCACGGCACCCCGGACTCGGGGGCCAACCGAACTCACCACGACAGGAACATGACATGGCAGACTTCGTCGGCGCAGTTGACCAGGGCACCACCAGTTCCCGCTTCATGATCTTCGACCACGGCGGCAACGAGGTGGCACGTCACCAACTCGAGCACGAACAGATCCTGCCCCAGGCCGGCTGGGTGGAGCACAACCCGGTCGAGATCTGGGAACGCACGTCAACGGCCATCAGAAGCACGCTGGCCGGGGCGAACCTGGACGCATCGGACCTGGCAGCGGTGGGCATCACCAACCAGCGCGAGACCGCGGTGGTGTGGAACCGCAAGACCGGTCGTCCGTACTTCAACGCGATCGTGTGGCAGGACACGCGCACCGACAAGATTGCCTCGAAATTGGAGCGCGAGGGCAAGGGTGACGTGATCCGTCGCAAGGCTGGACTGCCACCGGCGACCTACTTCTCGGGCGGCAAGATCCAGTGGATCCTCGAAAACGTCGACGGCGTGCGCGAGGCCGCCGAACGGGGCGACGCGATCTTCGGCAACACCGACACGTGGACCATCTGGAACCTCACCGGTGGGATCAACGGCGGATCGCACGTCACCGATCCGACCAACGCATCACGCACGATGCTGATGGACCTCGAGACCCTGTCATGGGACGACGAGTTGCTGTCCTTCTTCGACATCCCGCGGTCGATGCTGCCCGAGATCCGCCCGTCGTCCGACCCCAACGGCTATGGCGAAACCCTGGAGAGCGGACCGTTCGGCGGTGTCGTGCCGTTGACGGGGGACCTGGGCGACCAGCAGGCTGCCACGGTGGGCCAGGTGTGCTTCGACCCCGGACAGGCCAAGAACACCTACGGCACGGGCAACTTCATGCTGCTGAACACCGGCACTGAACTGGTCCGTTCCGAGAACGGACTGCTCACGACGGTGTGCTACCAGTTCGGGGACGAGGATCCCGTCTACGCCCTCGAAGGTTCGATCGCGGTCACCGGGTCGGCGATCCAGTGGCTGCGAGACCAGCTCGACATCATCGACGATGCCTCCGAGAGCGAGACACTGGCCCGCAAGGTCGAGGACAACGGCGGCCTGTCGTTCGTGCCGGCCTTCTCGGGTCTGTTCGCCCCCTACTGGCGTTCGGACGCCCGCGGCGTGATCGTGGGGATGTCCCGGTTCAACAACAAGAACCACGTGGCACGCGCCGCCCTGGAGGCGATCTGCTACCAGTCCAAGGACGTCGTGGACGCCATGGCACAGGACTCCGGCGTCGACCTCGACGTGCTGAAGGTCGATGGCGGCATCACCGCCAACGACCTGTGCATGCAGATCCAGGCCGACGTCCTGGGGGTCTCGGTGAGCAAGCCCGTCGTGGCGGAGACGACCGCGCTGGGAGCCGCGTATGCGGCCGGACTCGCCACGGGGTTCTGGGCCAACACCGACGAACTGCGCGAGAACTGGAACGAGGACAAGCGCTGGGAGCCGGAGTGGGACGACGAGCAACGTGCGGCCGGCCACGCCCAGTGGAGCAAGGCGGTCGAGCGGACCCTCAACTGGGTGGATGTCGACTGACCTCCCCCAGCGCGACCGCCGACACCGCACACTGAAGTCCGCCCCACCCACACGACCAGACAAAAGGCTGTCACCAATGGTCTCGACCACACCGCTCGCCATGAGCCCCGAATTCCGCACGCAGTCGCTCGAGCGGATGCGCACGGAACAGTTCGACGTCCTCGTCATCGGCGGGGGCGTGACGGGCGGCGGCGCAGCGCTGGATGCCACGTCGCGCGGGTTGTCGGTCGCACTCGTCGAGGCGCGGGACTTCGCCTCTGGCACGTCGAGCAGGTCCAGCAAGCTGATCCACGGTGGCCTGCGCTACCTGGAGCAGCTCAACTTCTCACTGGTCCAGGAAGCGCTCAAGGAGCGCTCCCTGATCCTGGACCGGTTGTGCCCGCACCTGGCGCATCCGGTCCCGTTCATCCTTCCCCTGCAGCACCGGGGATGGGAGCGGCTGTACCTGGGCAGTGGCGTGCTGCTCTACGACACGATGGCGGGCCGCCACAAGGCCGTCCCGTCCCACCGCCACCTCAGTCGCAGCGAGGCCCTGCGCCAGTTTCCCTCGCTGCGCAAGGATGCACTGATCGGGGCCATCAAGTACTACGACGGCCAGGTCGACGACGCCCGCCACACGATGTTCCTGTCGCGAACGGCCGCGCAGTACGGCGCCGCCCTGGCCACCAGCACGCGGGTCACCGGCCTGTTGCGCGAGGGTGACCGCGTCGTCGGTGTGCGCGCGGTCGACCTCGAGACGTCCGAGGAACTCGAGATCCACGCACGGGCAACCGTCAACGCCGCGGGCGTGTGGACCGACGACATCCAGGAAATGGTGGGTGGACGTGGCCAGTTCAACGTCCGGGCCTCCAAGGGCGTCCACATCCTGGTGCCCCGCGATCGCATCCACGGCGAGACCGGACTGATCTCGCGCACCGAGAAGAGTGTCCTGTTCGTCATCCCGTGGGGCAAGAGCCACTGGATCATCGGCACCACCGACACCGACTGGGAACTGGACCGCGCCCATCCCGCCGCCAGCCGCACCGACATCGACTACCTGTTGGACCACGTCAACGCGATCCTGACCTCCCCACTGACCCACGACGACGTCGAAGGCGTCTACGCCGGGTTGCGACCGCTCCTGGCGGGCGAGTCCGAGGCCACCAGCAAGTTGTCACGCGAGCACGCCGTCATCACCCCGGTGGCGGGACTGGTGATGGTGGCCGGGGGCAAGTACACGACCTACCGGGTCATGGCCAAGGACGCCATCGACCTGGCCGTCCAGGGCTTTCCGACCACCGTGGCGGAGTCGACGACCGAGACGACTCGCCTGGCGGGCGCGGAGGGGTACCACGCAGCCTGGAACGCCCGGCACCGTTTGGCCGAGGACAGCGGGCTGCACGTCAACCGCATCGAACGACTCCTCGGACGCTACGGCAGCCTGCTGCACGAACTCCTGGAGATGGTCGCCGAGCACCCCGACCTGGGTGAACCGCTCACGGGCGCCGACGAGTACCTGCGGGTCGAGATCGCCTATGCCGCGTCCCACGAAGGGGCCTTGCACCTGGACGACGTGCTGACCCGTCGGACCCGGATCTCGATCGAGACCTTCCACCGAGGGGTGGACGTGGCACAGGAGGTGGCCGAGCTGGTTGCCCCGATCCTTGGCTGGGACGATGACCGCGTCGCCGCCGAAGTGGAGCACTACACCCAGCGCGTCCAGGCCGAACGAGAGTCCCAGCAGATGGATGACGACCAGACTGCCGACGCGGCCCGGATGGGTGCCGACGACGTGCGCACAGGCATCCCAACGGGCGCCTGACACCTGCCCGGGACCACTGTGTGCATCAGGACGCATCTCGATCAGCGGCGCTGCCTTCACCGGCTGTGGCCTGCCCGACCAGGTGATCGCGGGGCCGGCCGAGGTCGGTCGTCCCGGGTGCCGCAGTCGACGCGACGTCGGCAACGGCCTTGTCGGCTGACTTCACCTGGCCTGCATAGATGTCCACGTACTCCTGCCCGGACAGCGTCATGATCTCGTACATCACCTCGTCGGTGGCCGCCCGCAGGGCGAACGGGTCGTCGACCTGGTCGGCGTAGCGCGACAGGTTGACGGGGCGGCCGTAGCGGACCGTGACCGTCTCGCGGGAGATCGTCTTTTGGCCGGTGGGCTGCGCGAGGTCGGAACCGATGACGCCGCAGGGAATGATGTCCACCCCCGCCGCCAGGGCCATGCGCACGGGGCCGGTCTTGCCCCGGTACAACCGCCCGTCGGGACTGCGCGTGCCCTCCGGGTAGACACCGACGAGGTCACCCGACCGGAGGATCTCCGTCCCGGTCTCGAGGCTCTCCATTCCCGCTGCGCCGCCCTCGCGTCGGACGGGGACGACCCCGACACCCTGGAAGAACCACCTCGTGCGCCACGAGTCCCAGTAGTCGGCCTTGCCCAGGAAGTAGACCGGGCGAGGCACGGAGAGGGGCAGGACCAATGAATCCATGAAGGACAGGTGATTGCTCGCCAGGATCGCCGGACGCGTCCGAGGAACGCGGTCCAGACCCTCCACCTGCAGATCGACCCACCGTTGGAGGACGGGTTTGAACACCGACCTGACGAGCCGATACAGGACTGGTGCGTGCGACATCGAAGACATCGGAAACCCTCCGTTCCGACCACCCTAGTCGGACCATTCAACCGCACGACAGGTCGTGTTCAGGCGATGCGATGTGCGACCCGGAGGGCGAGGTCGAGGCCGAATCGGCACGCCAGGACGCGACGCGCCAGGAGTTCGTCGCGG
>DATFMD010000416.1:0-5335 GCA_035267125.1 Nitriliruptoraceae bacterium
GTCAGCAAGGTGGTGTTGGCCCGTGACCATGCCGTCTGGTGCCACGACACCTTCGATCCTCGCCACCTCGCGATGCAGTTGTCCACCAGGTTCCCCGGCTGCTGGACGTTCCACCACGACGGACTGGTCGGGGCCACCCCCGAACTGCTGCTGTCGCGGCGTGGACGCGCGGTGCGGTCGCTGGTCCTGGCCGGCACGGCGGGGCGTGACCCCGATCCCGACGTCGATCGCGCCCTCGGCGAAGCGCTGTTGACATCCGACAAGGATCGGCGGGAACACGACTTGGCGGCAGCGTCGGTCCGCGACGTCCTGGACGGCCTCGTGGACGATGTCAGCGCGCCACAGCAGCCCGACCTGCTCGACCTCGACAACGTCCGCCACCTCGCCACCGACGTCACCGGAACCCTTCGCGATGACCTGTGGGCCGTCCAGGTGGCTGATCGCCTGCATCCAACAGCGGCAGTCGGCGGGACCCCTCGGACCCGTGCGCTGGCGATGATCGGCGAGATCGAGGGCATGGACCGTGACCGGTACGCCGCCCCCGTCGGGTGGATGGACGCCACTGGTGATGGCGAGTTCGGTCTGGCGTTGCGCTGTGCACGCCTGTCGGGCGCCCGAGCCCGGCTGTTCGCGGGGGTCGGCATCGTCGCCGGGTCGCTGCCCGAGGACGAATTGTCCGAGACCCGCCTCAAGCTGCGGGCGATGCAGCACGCCCTGGGCGGGTGACGGTCGCTCGCCTGCGTACCCTCCACGGCGCAGGCTGCGGATCGATCCGCAGGGACCGGGAACGCCCACGTAGGCGATCCCAGACTGGAGCGACGGACCGTGTTCGACGACATCCCCGCTCGCACGCTGCACCCCAACATGCGGTGGGTCTGGGTGGCCCGCGGCCTGTTCATCACCGTGATCGTCACGGCTGTGCCCTTGGCGGTCGCCACGATCGTCGCAGCGGCGACCGAAACGGCCGTGCTGTGGTGGCCTGCCGTCGTCATCGGCACCATCGCCCTGGCGTGGTCCGTCACCTGGGCATTCCTGGCGTGGCCGCGCTGGCGCTGGGACGTCACCGAGATCGCCTTGACGCTGCACCGCGGTGTCCTGACCCACCACGTCACGGGTCTGCCGTTCTTTCGCATCCAGCACATCGACGTGCAGCAGGGTCCGCTGGATCGGGCCCTGGGGATGAGCCAGCTTCGCGTCCACACGGCATCGATCTCGGCGCAACTGCCCGGCATCGACGCGGACGAGGCCGCGTCCCTTCGCACGGACCTGCTGGATCGCGCGGCCCGGGCCGCCGCCGAGGTGACGGATGGATCCGTCGATGCCGTCTGACCACGGCGAGCACGAGTCGGGCACCCCTCCGCCGGCGCCGGACCTGACCGGGCCAGCGAGCGAACCCTCCCGACCAGGCCAACCACAGCCACCGGGACCCGGCCGTGCGGAGCCACCCCCCGGGCCGCCCCCTCCCTCGTCCGCGACCGGGTCGGCAGCCGCTCCCCCTTCCTTCCCCGACACGGATCTGGCTGCCGGCGACGGGTTGACGCTGGACCCGCCGGACACGGCACCGCACCGACTGCCCCTGCGATCGCTGATCGGCGGCATCAGCCCGCGGGCACTGTGGGGCCTGTTTCCGGCCTTCTTCGTCCTGCGGGACACCGGCCTGGGGTTCATCGCCATCCTGGCGGCGTTCTTCGTGGTCGCCCAGGTGGCGCGGTTCATCGTCTGGACTCGGTTCCGATGGGGATTCGACGGGCAGGTGGTGCGCATCTCCAGCGGCATCCTGTGGCAACGGGATCGCGCCGTGGACGTCGAACGGATCCAACAGGTCGAGGTCCAGCGTCCGCTGCTGCATCAGGTGATGGGCACCGCCGTCGTGACGGTCGAGACGGCCTCGGAAGGCGGTGAGTCCGAGATCAGGCTCGACGGCCTCGACAATGACACGGCCACCGCCCTGCAGGCTGCGATCCTGACCGCCCGCCGACGGCAACTGGCCGCGGCACCGGGCGCTCCTCCCCCTGACCCGACCGGCACTGCGCCGAGCACGATCGACACGGAGGAACCAACCACCTCGATCCTCAAGCCACCGGTCGCCGACCTCGTTCGCAGTGCCCTGACCGGCTCGAGCCTGTTGGTCGTCCCGGTGTCCATCCTGGCGTTGGGCGAGTTCGCATTCGACGTGTTCGGCAACGACATCGATGAGGTGGCGACCGAAGCGGCACGTGCGGGCGCTCGCCTGGGCTACCTCACCGTCGCGATGGTGGTCCTGGTCGTCGGAGCGATCGGCGCCGTGGTCACCACCCTGTTGCGCGACTGGGACATCGAGTTGGTGCGCCGCGGCGACGACCTGCGCCTCACGCGGGGGTTGCTGACGCGTCATGCCACGACGATTCCCCTGCATCGACTCCAGGTGGTCCAGTATCGGCAGAACTGGCTGCGTCGAGCCATGGGCGCCGGCACGCTGGTCGTGCACTCTGCCGGTGGCGGCACACCCGCCAGTCCCAACGAGGGCGGGGGTGCGAAGATGTCGATCCCCTGGGTGACCACGGCGGACCTGCCGGGTGTCCTCGGCGCCGCCCTGGAGCGTTCGTTGCGAACCCACGGCGACCTGCCGGAGAATCCGCACCGGCACCCTCCGGCAGCACGCCGGCGCCTCGTGTGGAAATGGGCCCGCGGGCTCGCCGCCCTGGTCGGACTCGTCGTCGCCGCCGTCGCCGTACTGGACGTCAACGGCCTGGTGACCGTGGGTGGTTCGGGCTGGGCTGGCGTCCTGCTGGCAGCCCTGCTGTTCGTCGCAGGTGGCGCCTGGCTGTTCTCGGGGACGCAGTACCGCCGGCTTGGCCACACCAGCACACCACGCGTCGTGCTGGTGACCGGGGGCGTCCTGGGTGCGACCTCGGACTGGATGCCGCTGGGGCGCCTGCAGGGCGTGGAGGGCACGTCGACGGTGTTCCAGCGACGACTCGACCTGGCCTCCGTCCACCTGGCACCGGCCGGCACGGGCAACGCACCCGTCGTGATCACCGACGTGGCGACGGCGACGGCCGACGACCTGGGCGACCACTTCACACTGGTGGCTGCCGGCCGCCCGGCAACGATCGGCACGTCCGCTGCGGTCGCCGTTCCACCGCCGGTCCGGCAAGATGCTGGTTCGGGGTCGCCTCCGGTCCTCGACCCGACGACCCGACCCGGGATCGGCCCGGGAGGCGGACCAGGTCCCCGACCGGGACCGACCATGCCCAGCGGCCCACCACGTGGACCCGGACACCCTGCCGAAACGGAGCACCACGTTGACCCATGATCCCGTTCCCTCGGTCCTGACCGAGGACCACGAGGCCTTCCGATCGCTGGTCCGTCGCTATGTCGACGAGCGTGTCAATCCACGTGTCGACGAGTGGGAGGCGGCCGGCGAGATGCCGCTGCACGACGTGTTCGCCGAGATGGCGGCATTGGGGTTCCTGGGCCTGGTCTACGACCCCGCATGGGGTGGCCAGGGCGCAGACCACCTGTTCACGCTCGTGCTGGCCGAGGAGTTCGGCCGCTGCGACCACGGCTCGTTGCCGATGGCGCTCGGCGTGCAGGTCGACATGGCCACACCGTCGCTGCATCGCTTTGGCAGTGACCAGTTGCGAACCGACTGGTTGGCACCGGCGCTGCGCGGCGAGATGGTCGCGGCCGTTGCCGTCACCGAACCCGACGCCGGCAGCGACGTCGCCGGCATCCGGACCCGAGCACGACGTGACGGCGACGACTGGGTGATCAGCGGCTCCAAGATGTACATCACCAACGGCCTGCAGGCCGACTGGCTGTGTCTGCTGGCACGCACCTCGGACCCGGTCGACGATGCCGGCTACTCGGGCATGAGCCAGATCCTGGTCCCCACCGACGTCGAGGGCTTCCGCGTCGACCGCAAGTTGGACAAGTTGGGCATGCGCGCCTCGGACACGGGCCTGCTGACCTTCGACGAGGTCCGCGTTCCGGTCAGCCACACCATCGGGCACGAGGGCATGGGCTTCCAGCAGCAGATGGCCCAGTTCGTGATCGAGCGGATGTGGGCGGCCTACTCGACCGCCACGGCCTGCGAACGCGCCCTGGAGCGCACCCGGGAATGGGTGCGGGAACGGGAAGCGTTCGGCAAGCCGCTGGCGCGACACCAGTACGTGGCGTACCGCCTGGCCGAACTGGCCGCCGAGGTCGACCTGCTGCGCACCTACAACCACCAGGTCGCGGCGGCACACACGGCCGGGATCGACGTCACCAGGCAGGCCACCATCGCCAAGCTCAAGGCCGGTCGCCTGCACCGTGAGGTGGCCGACGCCTGCCTCCAGTTCCACGGGGGCATCGGCTACATGGAGGAGACCTGGACGGCGCGCTTCCTGCGCGACGCCCGCCTGACCGGCATCGGCGGAGGCGCCGACGAGGTCATGCTGCGGGTGCTGTCGATGATCGACGGCATCGCCTGACTGCGGCACGCCCCGGCGGGTGGACGGGTCGGGCGGGTGCCGTTCAGCAGTGACGACCGGACCCGTGGCGCATGCCAACGCCACCGCCGACTCCACACGTGTCCAGATCGAGGATTTCGGCCCTCTGTGGATGTTGGGCCCAGAATCAGCCGTTCCCCGCGACAACTTACGCCCAGCTTGCGCCTTGACCGCTGCCACTTACTCCTCGCTTGCGTGCTGGCTGCATGGTGGCCCCTGTCACCACCGCGACAAGGCGTCGCGGTCCTACCAGGGGGACGCAGATGGGACAGCAGGTCATCACACCACCGCCCGAGACCGATCGGGACACCACCACACAACCGGACGAACCGGGCCCCGGCACTCGTGGCGCATACCGCCGCGACCGGGAGCACCGCGAACATGAAGCACGCCGCACGAGCAAGACCTGGTGGCTGGTCGCAGCCGTGGTCGGCATCGTGGCCATCGTGGCAGGCGCATTCGCACTGTCATCCAACTCCGACCAGATCACCGCCTCGACCCCGTCGACCGTCGACGAGGCCGCTGCGATCCAGGACGAGAAGCAACTCGTTGCCTCCGGGCGCCAAGTCGACGACCCCGCCGGCCTGACGGTGCAGGATGACATCGCCACCCTGCAGGCCGAGAAGGACCTCGCGTTGACGGCTGCAGCGGCACCGGATCCCGTCCGCGACGACAGCGCGTGGCTGCGAGCAGAACAGGGACTCGCCGTCGGAGCCGAAGCGCCGTTGGCCCCGGTCGGCGACGACAGCGGCACGCTGCAGGCCGAGAAGGAGGCAACCCGCTCGCGTTCCCTCGTCAACGACGGCGTCGAGGCCGACGTGGCCGATGACGCAGAGACGCTGGCCCAGGAGAAGGCCGCC
>DATFMD010000417.1:0-3058 GCA_035267125.1 Nitriliruptoraceae bacterium
CGCGTGGCGACAACCGTGCTCACTGGCGGTCACGGTGCCACAATGGCCTCCGGCGCCTCACGACTGGCGCCCCAGGACCGGAGGACTCGTGGCTCGCATCACCCTGGACCCCGACGACGTGAACCAGGCCGACCACGTCACGCTCACGGATGGCACGACGGTCACGTTGGAGGGCGCTGACGCGGCGCTGCTGGCCCGCATCGCCGAGCAACTGCACGTGCATCGCTCGACCTACGCCCATGCGTTGCTGGATCCGGCCGTCGGGGATCGCGTCGCGTCCGGGGAACTGTCCGTGGCCGACCACTCCCCCCTCTACGCGGCCGTGACCAACATGCTGGCCGCAGCGCGGCAGGGCCGACGACGCCAGGCCACCGACCTCGATCCCGACATCCTGTTGCAGTCTCGCACCTGGACGTCGTCGAGTGGCGCCACGAAGCTGTTGGTGAGCCTGACGCCGTCACATCGGCGCAACCTCATGGGATGGCTCCAGCGCAACTCCGACGTGCTGCACGCCCGGGCCGCGGCGACGTGGACCAACGAGCAGTTGCGCAGCATCGAGCCCGGCCATCCCTGGGTCACCGGGACACCGATGTACCAACGCCTGCAGGAACTGGTCGGCAGCGAGACCGGACGCGAACTCGCCCGCGACAAGGCCCGCGAGATCGCCCGACGCCTGGAGTTCGAACGGTCCGGCGAATGGCCCGAGGACTGAACGTCACCGGCGACTGGGGTCAAGGGCCGGAACCCAACCCGGGCAGCGACCGGATCGGGGGTTGAACGAGGCCAGCCGTGGTCGAGCGCCGGAACTGGACGCGGACAGCGAACACCCCGAGGGGTGAACGCGGTCGGCGAGGGGGTCAGGCGCCGGGGAGGTTGACCCGGGTGGGTGCGTCCTGGCCGTGGTCCTCGGCGGCATAGGCGACCTGGCAGAAGCCGTGGTTGCAGTACCCGTTGGGGAACTTGTGCAGGTACTGCTGGTGGTGGTCCTCCGCCATGTGGAAGCGCCCGTCACCGGCATCGGCCAAGGTGTCGATCTGCGTCGAGATCTCGCCGAATCCTGCTGCCGACAAGGCGGCCTGGTAACGCTCTTGCGACGCCTTGGCCACCTCCAGCTGCTCGTCGGTCGTCGCGAAGATGGCCGACCGATACTGGGTGCCCACGTCGTTGCCCTGGCGGTTGGGCGTGGTCGGGTCGTGGTGCTCCCAGAAGATCTTGAGCAGTTGCTCGTAGGACACGACATCGGGGTCGAACACGACCAACACCGACTCGGTGTGCCCGGTGCGACCCGTGCAGGTCTCTTCGTACGTGGGGTTGTTGGTCCAGCCGCCGGCGTAGCCGACTGCCGTGGTCCACACACCCGGCAGTTGCCAGTAGAAGCGCTCGGCACCCCAGAAGCACCCCATCGCGAACACGGCCGACTCGTGGCCGTCCGGATACGGACCTGCCAGCGGCGTGCCAAGGACCAGGTGGTCCGCGGGAGGTGGCAGTGGCGTGTCGCGACCGGGCAGGGCATCGTCGGGCCCGACCATCGTGGGCGTGCTGCGAAATCCGAACATGGCGACGTCCTTGCTGTGGTGTGGTGCACGGGGTTGACCGGTGGCGTGTGCACGGGGTTCATGGATGGCCGAGTGGGTTCATCGGCGGCCAGGTGCACGGGTTGACCGGTGGCGTGTGCACGGGTGTGCACCCTTTGCAACCGCCGGGGATGTCCGAGTGTTCCCTCCACGTGTTCCCTCCACGTGTTCCCTCCACGTTCCGTTCCTGTCCGGTGCCCACCTGACGTGCAGGAAGCCCCGGACATCGGTGGCCGCCGAGCGTCGCACCGATCGCGCCCACCATCGGGGTCGATGCCGGCGCGATGGGCTCGCCAACGTCTTCCCGATTAGCCTGCGCCCTCACCGAGGAGGCAACGTGCACGAGGCGTGGGTGGTCGTGGGTGACGTGGTGACGTCGCGTCGTTTCGTCGACGCCGATGCGCTGGTCGCCGGGCTCGCCGGCTGCCTGGACCAGGTCAACGCCGCCGTCCCCGGGCGCCGCGGCCTCCACGTGATCGCCGACGACACCTTCGAGGGAACCTGGGATGATCTCGCCGCCATGGCCGAGGCAGCGGTCCGGCTGCGACTGGTCACCGACGACCTCGTGCTTGCCACCGTGGACGGCGAGGACGAGCCAGTGGACGTGCGCGTGGGCATCGCGTTCGGTGCCGTGGAGTCGGACGGCACGCCCACGGCGGACGTGCTCGAGGCGGCACGCACCGCGCGTGCACGGGCGCAGGAACTGCCGTCGAAGCCCAGGTGGCCGCCCTCGCTGCGCACGGTCGTGGCTGGTGAGGGCGACCACGTGGCGCTGTTGCGGGCCTGGTTCATGCTGCTGGACCAGTTGCTGGCACGCATGGACGCGCGGGACCGCCGGGCGCTGCGGGGCCTGATGGACGACGAACGCCAGGTCGACATCGCGGCTGCCCTGGGTGTCACCCAACCTGCCATCGCCCGCCGAGTTCGTGACCGTGGTGCGCTGGCCATCATGCGAGCGCTGCGGGTGCTCGACGACGTCTCCGCCGACGACTGACGCAGCCGCCTCGTCCCGGACGGCATGTCGTCGTCAGTGCGCACACTGAGGTCGGCAGCGGCCGGGTGTGCGCAGATTCGACGGCATGTCGTCGCCGGTGCGCACACTGGAATCGACGGGGACGGAGCGTGCGCGACCCGGACGGCATGTCGTCGCCGGTGCGCACACTGAGGTCGGCAGCGGCCGGGTTTGCGCGTCCCGGACGGCATGTCGTCGCCGCGTCCGACAGCCGGGCCAGTGCCCAGCAACGAACACGTGGGCCGAGCATTGGCCGCGTGTGCGCATATCCGACGGCATGTCGTCGTCGGTGCGCACACTGGAATCGACGGGGACGGAGTGTGCGCGACCCGGACGGCATGTCGTCGCCCGTGCGCACACTGGAATCGACGGGGTCGGAGTGTGCGCGTCCCGGACGGCATTTCGTCGTCGGTGCGCACACTGGAATCGACGGGGACGGAGTGTGCGCGACCCGGACGGCATTTCGTCGCCG
>DATFMD010000418.1:0-3882 GCA_035267125.1 Nitriliruptoraceae bacterium
TGGTCCGGGGCCGGGCACTACGGCTTCGTCGACCGCCCGCGCTGGACCGAGTTCCTGTCCGCGCTGACGGCACGGTGAAGATCGCGGATCCCTGGTCGGCCGTGTCCTCCCCGCCTGCGGTGAGGCGATGTGGGTCCATCAACGAGATCGGCGACGTTCGGAGCCTCAGAACGGGGCTGGGTCGCTAGGGTGTGTTCGCACTGGACGCGAGCCTGGCCCAGCGGCGGCTGACGAAATGCCCGTGGTCCTGAGCAGACGGGCGGCTTGACCATTGACAAGGTCCGAGCGGCGACGTCGGACTGACAGGAAGCAGTATCAGACATCCGAACAGCGGGCGGGGTGGCTCAACCGGACACGATGAGGGTGGTCGGTCCGACTCGGCACCGTCCGATCCGGAGGGTGTGGGCGGTGCGCCGGGCCTGACTCGTCGCGACGTGCTCCGGGCCGGGGTCGTGGCGGGGGCGGGGTCATTGATGTTGCGCCGGCCCACGCCATCGGCGCCCCGAGGTCGACGCCCGTCGGGGCGCCCAGGGCTGGAGCGCCGCGACTTCCTGTTCGATGCGTCCTGGCTCGACACGTCCGACCACGACCTGATCCTGGTTGCCGGTACCCGGCGCTACGACCTTCGGCCCACGTCGGTTGGCGTGCGACGGTCCTTGCGGCGCCGGCACCCGGTGCTGCAGTCGGTCCCCGACGAACGTCTCACCCACTGGGCGCGAGGGTGGTTTCCCGATGAGGGGGTCCAGACGTGCTACGTCCAGCGGGTCCGACGGTCCTCGCGGGGCGGCGGCACGCCCGATGGCCTGCAGTGGGACCTCGTCCACCAGTTCGACCACCTGCCCACGTCGGCCCTGGTGGAGGCGGCCCGACTCGTCGTCGACCGACTGGGCGGAGACCTCCCAAGCGTCCCGAGCAAGTGGGCGCGGTTCGGCTTGAGCGCCGACGACCTGGCGGCGCTGGACGACCCGGTCGGCCTCGACCTGCTCAAGACGGCCGACGACACCGCCTGCGCGATGCTGTCCAAACACCCGGAGGTCGTCACCGGGGACGCCACGACCGCGGCCTACGTCCAGCAGACGGCGATCGCACCCAACACCGGGTTCCTGGCGGACTACCTCGAGCAGGAGGGCCCGATCGAGCCCCAGCAGGACGCCGCTGGCAACCTCGCGGGCTGCAGCACGCCGTACGTGCAGAACGCGACGGGGTACGGCACCAACGTCCCGGTCTGCGATCCCGACACCAAGACCCAGGCCGTGAACTCGCACGGGCAACTCCAGTACGTCCCGGTGTACTCGACCGGCACCAACGAACTGGCCGGTGAGTCCCTGCCCCAGGTGCTGCAGACAGTGAAGGCCGACCCGACGCTGGGCGTCAACACGTCGACCACGCCGGGTCAGGACACCGGGGTGCTGTACCGCTACGCCGGCGGCACGACCACCGTTGAGCAGTCAGATGGCGTGGCGGCCGAGGCGGCCGGCCTTGCGTACGTGACCAAGCACCTGACGCCGGGCCACGGCTACTCGGCGACGGTCACCGACTTCGACCCGATCGACGGGCCCGACATCAGCGCCGACGTCACCCTGGAGGTGCACAACTGGTACGTGCGCTACCTCGGGCTGTACGTGCGCTACCTGGACGCCAACGGCGATGCCCTGTCCGTCACCGACCTGATCGCGAACAACGGCGCCCTGCTGACGCGCCTGCAGACGAACTTCCCCCTGCAGAACGATGTCGGACACCTGTGGAACACCGACACGGACTTCTTCCTGGACCTGCTGCCGCCCGAGAAGGAGATCCTGGGCATCCCCACGGGCGAGGCGACCTTCACGGCGACGATCCCGGTCCCGAACCAGGCGACGTCGTTCGAACTGCTTGCCGGTGGGCTCGGCAACTCGCAGGCGACCGGCAAGAACCTCATCCCGGGCGCCACCATGACCGGTGTGTTCAACCTGGCCCTGCCGACCTTCTTCCTGGGGCTGAACGCCGCCGCCGGTGTGGGCAGGATGGTCGAGTCGCTGTCCGAGGCCGACAACCTGGCCACCTACGTCCCGTTGGTGCTGGACCTGTTCGCAGATTCGTTCGAGGCCCTTGGCTTCTCCGATCCAGGTGCCTTCCTCGGACTGGCCACCGACATCGCGGAGACGCTGCTCTCCAAGGGCGCCGAATCGTTGGTGAAATTCATCGTGACCTTCCTGGCCGAGGGCGAGACCCAGGACGACCTGCTGGACGCGATCCCGTTGATCGGCGGCTTCCTGAATGCGCTGCAGATGCTCGGCGTCGCCATCGAGATCGCCGAGACCTCCACCCAGCTCATGCAGTCCCCGTCCCTGTACGACGACGAAGTGACGTTGACCCATGACGTCCGGGTCACGATCGCCGGTGACCCCGCCAACGCCGGCTCGTGGCCGTCGACGGCAACCGAGTTCACCACGGTGATCCTCATCGATGGTGCGACATCGCGGACGATCACCCAGTCACTGCCGTCGACCACGGTCGACACGCAGACGGTGACCTTCGCGGGGGTCCCCCTGGGCGGCAAGGTCACCGCGAGTGTCCAGGTCAACGCCGCCACGGGCTTCCAGGTCGCGACCGCGAGTGTCGGCCCCTTCGACAACGTCGATCCGGCGCCCGGCCAGGCGCTGTCCATCGACCTGACCCTGAAGCAGGCGCAGGTCCCGCTGACCGCCAACACCGTCTACACCCACAAGGAGGTCATCGCGCTGAACGCCGCCGGCGACCATGTCTGGTCGCCCACGACGACGCCGGTGGTCCAGGAACTCCCGGGCTGCGAGCCCACCTCTGGGCAGCTGTGTGCGTTGACCGACATCACCGTCAACACCACCGCGGGCCAGGTCGGGCAGACCTTCCAGGCGGCCAACGACGCCGTCACCAACTGCGTGACCGGTGCCGCCGGGCAGACCCACCTGTTCTCCAACGCCTCCACCACCGCCGATCCGCAGGCGGGCTACTTCTTCTCCGGATGTGGCTTCAGCCAGGCACCGATCGTCGTCTACGACCTGGTCAACGACCCCGACCTGAACTTCTACCTGGACCCGTCGACCACCGGGCCAACCTTCAAGGGCGTGCTCCGCCAGATCCGGCTGTCCGGGTCCTCACCGGGGTTCGACCCCCCCAACTCCGACAAGGCCTGGGGACGACTGCAGTTCCCGTCGGACACCCTGCTGCTGCACCCCGGACGCCAGGTGATCAGCATCAACACCTCCGCCAACAAGATCGAGGTCGTGCAACTGCCCGACGCGGCGACCCCCGACGCCGAGGCACCGCTGAGCCACGCCTACGGCGGGGCCGGCACTCGCGAGGGCCTGATGAAGGGCCCGGTGCTGGCCGCCCTGGCGCCCGACGGGACGGTGCTCGTGCTCGAAAGCTCCAACAAGCGAGTCCAGGCGTTCGACCTCAACGCGAACCCGGCCGCCGAGTTCGGGTCATCGTCCTTCTTCCCCCTGCGCGATGTCAACGTCGCCACGTACCTGGACTTCGCGGTCGAGTTCAAGGGCTACCTGTACGTGCTGTGGGAGGACACCACCGGCACCGTGACCCTGGACCTCTACGAGCCCGACGGCACCTTCCTGGCCTCCACCCCGGGGTTCTCGGGCAGACGGATCGCCGTCAACTACTGGCGTGACGTCTACGCCCAGAACCAGCAGGTCCTGCGGCTGCCCGACGGGTCGCTCCCGCCCCGGACCGAGCCCTCCATCAGCCACTGGATCCCGAGCACCCCATGAACATGCCAATGACATCCTCACGACTGCTCGTGGCGGCGGTGCTGCTGGCCATGCTCGGTCTGAGCGCCGTGACCCCGGACCCCGCCCGCGCAACGCCATCCCGGCCGGATGTGGTCGTGCCGGCGGACGGCGTCGACGT
>DATFMD010000419.1:0-4247 GCA_035267125.1 Nitriliruptoraceae bacterium
CCGGTCGTCGTGACTGCCGCGGCCCCGTGACCGGTGCCGGCCGCGACCACACGTCCTGCCAGCGGACGCCCGTGCGCCCGCAACTGGATCGTCACGTCGTGCGACGGGTCGGGTGGCGTGCCCGTGGTCCACGACGGTGCCGCGAGGGCGACCGACGTGACGGCCAGTGCCTCACGGGGACCGACGAGCACTCGATTGGTCGACGCATCGACGTCGACGACGAATCGTCGCTCGTGGTGGTCCAGACCAAGCCCGCGTCGCTGGCCCACGGTGTAGTGCCAGATGCCGTCGTGGCGACCCAGGACTTCACCCGACACGTCGACGATGTCACCGGCCACGACCGGAAGGTGACGGGCCAGGTACCCGGCAGTGTCGCCGTCGGGGATGAAGCAGACGTCGTGGGAATCCGGCTTGGAGGCCACCCGCATGCCGAACTGTTCGGCGCGCTGGCGTACGTCGGACTTGGGCAACTCCCCCACCGGAAACAACGAATGTGCCAACTGGTCGGGTGTCGCCATCCACAACACGTAGGACTGGTCCTTGGCACCGTCCACGGCCCGATGCAGGTGCGCGGGTCCCCCGGGCCCGGTGACGCGACGGCCGTCGGGGGCGCGCAGCCGGACGTGGTGCCCGGTTGCGAGTGCGTCGAAGCCGACCTCGCGGGCTCGCGCCATCAGGCCGGAGTACTTCACCTTCTCGTTGCACGTGACGCACGGGTTGGGCGTGACTCCCGTGGCGTAGTCAGCCGCGAAGGGTGCCTGCACCTCACGTTCGAACACCTCGCCGAGGTCCCAGACGTAGAAGGGGATGTCCAGGACCTGCGCCGCCCGACGGGCATCGGCGGCATCGTCGAGCGTGCAGCATCCGTGTCCGACCACCTGCTGGTCGTCGGGCACCGACGCCAGTTTGAGGTGGACGCCGGTCACGTCATGACCCGCCTCGACCAGCAGGGCGGCCGCAACGGCCGAATCCACACCACCCGACATCGCCACCAGGACCCGGCTCATGCCACATCCAGGTCGAACAGGCTCGCACCGGAGCGCAACTGCGACACGACCCGGTCGAGCACCGCGATGGCGGCATCCACCTCGTCGTCGGTCGTGGTCCAGCCCACCGACAGGCGCAACACGGCATCGTCGTCGATGCCACACGCCTGCACGACGTGGCTGGCGGCCTGCGCCCCCGAAGCACATGCCGACCCCGTCGACGCGCACAGCCCGGCACGGTCGAGACCGAACGTGAGCAGTTCCGCATCAACCCCGTCACAACCAAGGTGGACGTGGGTGGGCAGGCGGTCGTCGGGCTCGCGGGCACCGTGGACGTGGACCCCGTCCATGGCGGCCGCTGCAGCGCGGATGCGGTCGGTCTGGGCCCGCGACGTCGCGGCCACGCGATGGCGATCTGCGACGGCAGCCTCGATGCCGGCCCCCAGTGCGGCGTCCAGCGCCGCCGCGAAGGTGCCGGAGCGCACGCCGCGATCCTGGCCGCCGCCGTGCAGCAATGGCTCGATGCCCACCCCGCGACGCAGCACGGCCGCGCCCACGCCCTGGGGTGCCCCGAACTTGTGGCCCGACACCGACATCGCGTCCAGCCCCTCGACCAGGCGCACGTCCCGGGTGGCGACGGCCTGGATCGCGTCGCTGTGCAGCACGGCTGGCCGATCGACCAGCGCCGCCGCCAGGGCTGCCACGTCGTTGCAGGTGCCCACCTCGTTGTTGGCGGTCATGATGCTGACCATCGCGGTCCGGTCGGTGACGGCGTCCAGCACTGCCTCGACGTCCACGCGACCTTCCGACGTCGGGTCGACCTCGGTCAGGGTGAAGCCGTGGCCGGTCAGCCAGCGCGCAGGATTGCGCACGGCGGCATGCTCGACGGCCGAGATGACGAGATGGCGCCGGTCGGCCTCTGCGCCTGCCCAGGCAAGGCCCTTGACCGCGAGGTTGTCGGCCTCGGTGCCGCCAGACGTGAAGACGACGTCGGCCGGACTGGCCCCCACGGCGGCGGCGACCTGCTCTCGAGCCCGCTCCACCGCCACCCGCGCCGCCCGACCGGCCGCATGGCCGGCAGACGGATTGCCCAGGACGTCGGTCCCGGTCTCGGTGAGCCACGCGGCCACGGCGGCGCGCGCCTCCGGTCGCACCGGGGTCGAGGCGGCATGGTCGAGATAGAGCATGTGGCCATGGTGCCATCCCCGCCCACGGTGCGCCCGGGCCCGCACCGGTCGGGGGCTGGGGGCCGGCGATAGTGTCGACCATCCCGACCTGACAGGCAATCGTGCAGCCGCAACGCGTCGTCGAACTGCTGACCGACATGGGCACCGTCTCGGGACACCGCCTGGTGCTGTTGTCACTGGAGATCTACCCCGACTGGGCCGATCTGCGCTTCGCGCGCATCGAGACTCCGGGCGCCGCCCCACTGCCGCGACGCATTCCTCGCCCCCAGGACTGGGACATCGGTCTCGATGGCACACCGGCGGAGATCGTGGACGCGGTCGGTCGCGGCGACCGCACCTTCTCCAACGGAGAGGTGCGCCTGCGTCCCGCCCCGCGACCGGGAGCCCACATCGAGGTGTCAGTCCGGCTTGCACCGGGTACGGATCACCTGAGCGCCGCGATCGTCGTCCCGTCCGGCGCACCCACGAAGGAGACGAGGACGTGACGACACACCGCGACGAGAGGGACACCGAAGGCGCCGCGGGCATCAATCGTTGGCTCGCACTGGTCCTGTTCGTCGCGGGCGCCTTCGTTGCCGCCGGCGTCGGCGTCCTGGCGCAGGGCTCCAACGTGCAGGACTTCTACGCCCAGCAACTGGACCTGCCCGGCTGGGCGCCACCGTCGTGGGTGTTCGGCCCGGTGTGGACCGTGCTCTACGCGATGATCGGCGTGGCCGGATGGCGAGTGTGGGACCGGGTCGGGTGGCAACGGGTGATTTCCGTCTGGGTTGCCCAGTTGGCCGTCAACGCCGCGTGGACACCCGCCTTCTTCGGCCTGCGCAATGCCACGCTCGCGGCGGTCGTCATCGTCGTGTTGCTGTTCCTGATCGCCTGGATGATCCGCCTGATGGCACCGATCGATCGCGTGGCAGTCGCGTTGGTGGTTCCCTATGCCGCATGGGTCGCGTTCGCGACGGCGCTCACCCTGGCAGTGTGGTGGCTCAACCCGACGCTGCGCTGATGCCCGGCGAATCTCGACAGGACGTGCAACCGTGGCCGACGCAACGAAACGATTCCGGGCAGCAGCGCCAGCGGACCTGCCCATCGACGTGCATCGCCACCCCGCCGGTACCCGTACGGCAGCCGATGCGGCCGCGGCGATCGGGTGCGACGTGGCCCAGATCGTGAAGTCGCTGGTATTCAACGCCGAGGGCACGCCCATCCTGGTGCTCACGTCGGGAGCCAACCGCGTGGACACGGCCGCTGTGGCCGAACTCCACGGCGCGGCGGTCGTGTCCAAGGCCGACGCGGCCCTGGTCCGAGACGCCACTGGGTACGCCATCGGCGGCACGCCACCATTCGGCCACCCCGCGCCGTTGCCCACCTACATCGATCGCGACCTGCTCGACCACGACGTGGTCTGGGCTGCCGCAGGGACCCCCGACAGCGTGTTCCCCCTGGCACCCGCAGACCTCGTCGCGCTGACCGACGCCACGGTCGCCAGCGTGGCCGAGTAGGGAGGCCAGGCCAAGTTTGTCAGTCAGTCGGTGGGCGCGACTGCGTCACGGCGCAGGACCTCGACCTTCAGGCAGCGGTTCTCCACATAGGGAATGCCGGCTTCACGCGCGGTCTCCCGAGCCTCGTCGCTGCGCAGGCCCAACTGCACGAAGATCCCGCCGGCGCCGATCGCGACCGCCTCGCGCGCCACGTCGGGGAGGAACTCCGGTCGACGAAAGACGTCGACCAGGTCCACGTCGCCATCGATGTCGGCAAGGGAGTCGACTGCCGGGACACCCAGGACCTCGTCGACGTCGGGGTTCACCGGGATGATCTCCCAGCCCCGGCGTTGCAGGGCAGCGGCCACGCCATGGCTGTCACGCCACCGCCGATCGGACAGCCCCACGACCGCGATCCTGCGGGTGGAGGCGAGCATGTCGTCGATGACGTCGTCGGTGGATGCTGCGGTCACGAGGAGACCTTCGCTGGGTTGCACACGGCAGGAGCGCGCGATGGTGGCAGACGCGTTCGTGCTGTCCCCAACGCAAGCGGCGGCAGGGTCCTTCCCGTTGCCTCCGCCCCCCGCCGCGACCGGGTT
>DATFMD010000420.1:0-6265 GCA_035267125.1 Nitriliruptoraceae bacterium
CGCCTGGGTGACCACGTCCAGTGAGCGGCCCTCGTACAGCAACAGGTCGACGTGGCTGTAGGGCTCGAGTCGGCCACCGAAGCGGGAACCGGGCCGACGCACGCCCTTGGCGACCGCACGCACCTTGCCACGACCCTGGGTCATCAGCGTGAGGATGCGATCGGTCTCGCCCAGTTTGTGCGTGCGCAGCACGATGCCCTGGTCGCGATACGTCGCCATGGGCACCTCCTCGTGACTGCTCCGGACCGGAACCGGTCGTCACATGGTAGGCGCCGCCCACCCCTGGACCCGGTACCGGCGACCGTCACTCGAGCCGCCACTCCAGCCTTCACACCTGGCCGTCACACCTGGCCGTCACGCCTGGCCGTCACACCAGCGGCCACGGCAACTGGCTGCGGTCGTCGAGGACGGGGAAGGTCTCGGAGTCGGCAACCCGACGAGCCCGCTGGATCGTTGCGATCACCTCGTCACTGTGCAGGTGCTCGGTCACCGGGACCGACTTCTCCGCCAGGTGGCGGGCCACGTCGCCGGCGGCGACGCGCAACTCGTCGGGCACGGGTTGACCCTGCAGTTGCCACGCCACCGTGCGCACCTTGTCGTCCACGTGGAAGGTCAACCCATGGTCGATGGCCCAGAACCGACCCTCGCCGAACAGCACGTGGCTCGCCTTGCGGTCGGTGTTGTTGACGACCAGGTCGAACACGACCAGGCGAGCCAGCGCACCGGGGTCGTACTCGTCGGACTCCACCCAGCTGAGCAGGTGCATCGCGGGGTCGTGGGGCACGTGGGCCTGCAGCGAGCCGGGCCCCCATGGCCCGTCGAGGCGCCACACCGTCGGCGGCACCAGGTCGGTGCCCAGCAGGTGGTCGACCACCCCCGCTGCCACCTCTCGATGGGGCAGGCTGGCAGCCTCGAAGTCCCACAGCGGACGCTGACCGGCGACCGGCTTCCACACGGCAAGGTGCTGCGACCCGATCCGGCCGAGCCCGTCGTGGTCCAGGACGAACTCGCGGTCGGAACCACGGACTCCCGGTGCGTCCATCCGGTCGGTCAACTGCACGAGCATGGTCGTGTTCGAGGCGTGTCCATAGGCACCGAGCACCGACAGGGGTGCCGTGGCCAGCCGCTGCGCCGTCGCCAGGTCCGTCACACCGTCAGGCGCCCGTGGCCGTTCGTGGACGGGCACACGTGGCCGCCACCCTCCGCCATCGGCCGACCGCACAGGCGGCAGCGTGGACGACCCTGCTCGACGAGCTCGTCGACGTGACCGGCAAGCCTCCGGGCCTGGTCGATGTCGATGGCGAACTCGATGGCGTCGAAGGGCGCATCGCCGTCGACGTCGAGTCCGCCCACGCGCACGGCGATCAGGCCGACGTCGACATCCAGCGCCAACTCCACCTCGCCCACCCGCCACGCCGGGTCGATCGGTTGGCGCAACGCCATGGCCGTGGCGTCCCAGTCCGTTGCGGGTGCCAGGTCCAGGCGCACGAGCAACCGCGAGACGAGGTCGGCGATCCCGGCAACCTGGCCCTTCTCCGCCACGACGGTCACCCGATGGTCCTCGTCCTCCACCTGCAGGAGGAAGGTGCGATTGCCCGGCTCACCGACTGTTCCGGCGGTGACATGGTGGGGGCGATCGAGGGACAGGGTCGGCATCGGGACTCCAGCGGGACGGAACAACGTGGTCAGGCGGACGGATCAGACGGCGTCATGGAGGGCGGCCCGGCATCCGCAGTCGGCACCGGGATCGGCAGGTCCTGCAGCAGGTTCATGCCCATGACTGCCGGTGGACGAGCCTGCGACAGCGACAGGACCGACACCGATGCCGGACTGATGGCGATTCGTTGGAACGTGTCCAGGGGCATCCCGAGGTAGTGGGCAAGGGCTGCCTTGATCGGATCGGCGTGGCCAACGGCGACCACGAGGCCATCGGTGTCATGGGCGCGCGCGATCGTCTCGAGTGTCTCGACCATCCGTGCCTGCGATGCGCGCAGGGATTCGCCACCGGGAAAGGTTGCCCGCGAAGGCGTGGCCTGGATGACGGCCCACAGCGGCTCGTCGCGCAACTCCTCCAGGGGGCGGTTGGTCCACTCGCCGTAGTCGGTCTCGCCCAGCCCGCGCTCGACCTGGGGGGCCCGGTCGACGGCCTCGCCGATGATCGTCGCGGTCTCGAGGGTGCGTTCCAACGGCGACGTGTAGACGGCTGCCACGGGGTGAACAGCCAGGTGCCGTGCCGTTTCCCGGGCCTGGTCTCGGCCGGCGTCGTCCAGGTGGACGCCAGGCGTCCACCCGCCCAGGCGATGACCGGTCGCGGCGGTCGTGGCGTGACGCACGAGTGCGATCGTGGGCATCGGTGGAGCGCCTTCGAGGGGACGGACGGACACCGTAGCGCCGGCGTGGCGGCTCTCGTGGCCGCCTATCCTCGAGCAGGTCTCGTCGCCCTCGGCAGCGACGGACTTCGCCCCATCGGAGACACTGATGAAGTCCACACCCGGGTATCGCTCGTCCCGCGTCGAGGACCGCCGTGGCAGCAGTGGCGGCGGTGGCCTGCCGGGAGGGGCTGCGCTCAAGCTGGGAGGGGCATCGATCCCGGTGATCCTCCTGGTCGTCCTGTTCACGGTCCTGTCCGGGGGCGGTGACGACCTCGGCAGTGTGCTCGACCAGGTCGACGGCACGACGACGCGGGGACAGGCCGTGCCGGAGCAGTCGATCGATCCCGCCCAGGATCCCGAAGCCGAAATGGTCTCGTTCGTGTCGTTCGTGTTCGACGACGTCCAGGCCACCTGGGACCAGGTCTTCGCCGATTCCGGGCTCGACTACGCACCGTCCACGCTGGTGCTCTACCGCCGCGGGACCCAGACGGCCGGGTGCGGCTTCGGCCAGTCCGCCGCGGGGCCGTTCTACTGCCCCGCCGACTCCAAGACCTACCTCGACCTGTCCTTCTTCGACCAGATGCGCACCCAACTGGGCGCGGGCGGTGACTTTGCCCAGGCCTACGTCATCGCCCACGAGGTCGGCCACCACGTCCAGAACCAACTCGGCGTGTCGAGCGAGGTTCGCCAGCGCCAGCAGGCCAACCCGTCGCAGGCCAATGACCTTTCGGTCAGCCTCGAGTTGCAGGCCGACTGCTTTGCCGGCGTGTGGGGGTGGTCGGCGCTGGAAGAGGGCCTCGTGGAGTCTGGTGACCTCGAAGAGGCGATGGAGGCTGCGGAGGCGATCGGCGACGACTCCCTGCAGGGAGCCAACGCCAATCCCGAGACGTTCACCCACGGCACGTCGGCCCAACGCCAGCAGTGGTTCATGGCCGGCTACGACAGCGGTGACCCCAACGACTGCAACACCTTCGGGTGACCCCCGGTCAATGGGCAGTCACGGCGTCGTCGTCGCCCGCTGCATGGTCGCCATCGGCGTGGCCGCCCCCGTGGCCGAAACCGAAACGGTGCGCGATCGTGGCCACGACCACGCCCACGACCAGCCCGATGATCGCCGACACGCCGGTGTTGAACAGCCACGCAAGGGTGTCGCCGATCGCGCCGGTGGCGTCGGCGATCTGCTCCTCGACGCCGTGGACCCAGTCGTAGGGTGCATGCCACCCCAGTTCGTCGGTACCCACGAGCAGGATGTGGCCACCCACCCACAGCATCGCGGCCGTGCCGACCGTCGTCAGCAGCGCCAGGACCTTTGGCATGGCCGCCACCAGCAGTTCACCGAAGCGCTTCACGCGTCCGGTCGACTCCTGGGCAAGGTGCAACCCGATGTCGTCCATCTTCACGATTGCCGCCACCACGCCATAGATCAACACGGTCACCAACACCGCGACGACCGCCATGATGACGGCCCGCGACACGAATGACTCGTCAATGACTTCCTTGAGCGCGATCACCATGATCTCCGTGGACAGGATCAGGTCCGTGCGAATCGCACCCGAGGTGACCTTCTTCTCGTGGTCACTGCCGGCAACGACCGCCGGTGTGGCGTTCTCTCCGGGGTCGCCGAGGAGTTTCTCCATCACCTTCTCGGCACCCTCGAAGCACAGGTATGTCCCGCCCAGCATCAGGATGATCTCCACCAGCACCGGGACGAACTGGGACAGGAGCAGCGCCACCGGCAGGATGAAGACGAGCTTGTTGCGCAACGAGCCCAAGGCAATCTTGCGGATGATGGGAAGTTCGCGCTCGGCGGCCAGGCCGCGCATGTACTGGGGTGTGACAGCCGTGTCGTCGATCATGACACCGGCAGCCTTGGAACTGGCCCGGCCCGCTGCCGCCGCCACGTCGTCGACTGACGAGGCCGCCAGTTTGGCCAGCGCCGCCACGTCGTCCAACAGCGCCACGAGTCCGCCGGCCATCGCATCTCCTGGGTGGTTGGGGGGTCGCGGGGGCGTGGGGGTGCCATGCCGGGGCCGAGACTACCGTCGGGGAATCGCCCCTCAGTACCCCAGTCGGCGCATCTGGCGGGGATCGCGTTGCCACTCCTTGGCGACCTTCACGCGCACGTCGAGGTAGATCTTGGTGCCGAAGACCGCTTGCAGTTCCTTGCGAGCCGCAGTCGCGGCGTCGCGCAGCGTGGTGCCGCCCTTGCCGATGATGATGCCCTTCTGGCTGTCCCGTTCGACGTAGGCGACGGCGTCGATCTCGACCATGTCGTCGCGGCCCTCGCTGTCCCGGATGTCGGTGACGACGACGGCCAGTGAGTGGGGCAACTCGTCGCGCAACTGGCCCAGGAACTTCTCACGGAGCACCTCGGCCGCGAACTGGCGGTCCGGTTGGTCGGTGACGATCCCCCCGGGAAACATCCGCGGCCCCTCGGGCAACATGCCCACGATCACGTCCAGCAGTGCCTGGACGTTGAACCCGTCCAGTGCCGATGTCGGCAGGATCTCGGCGTCGGGGACCAGTTCTGCCAACTTCGTCAACTGTGGCGACATGACGGCGAAGTCACGACGGACCAGGTCCTCCTTGTTGGCCACGACGACCACGGGGGCGGGAGCCTCGGTGACCAACCGTGCCAGGAACTCGTCACCGGTTCCGACCCCCGCGGCGACGTCGACCAGCAACACGATGACCTCGACCCCGGCGAGGTGGTCGCGGACGAGGTCGTTGAGGCGACGGGCCAGCAGGGATCGCGGCTTGGCCAGGCCGGGCGTGTCGACGAACACGACCTGGGCGTCGTCACGGGTGACGACACCACGGATCGCGTTGCGCGTCGTCCCGGGGATCGGTGACGTGATCGCGACCTTCTCGCCGACCAGCGCGTTCAGCAGGGTCGACTTGCCGACGTTGGGGCGCCCCACCAACGCCACGAGTCCCGATCGGTGACCGTCCGGCACGACGTCATCGGCACCCGCCAGGATGGTTTCGAGGTCCAGTTCTGCCATGTGCTACTCCGAATCGCGCGGCGGATGGGGTGGTTCGGGAGCCGCGCTGGACCCCGTGCCCGCATGCAGTGCCAGCGGTCCGAAGGCCGCGGGCAGCAGCTCGTCGATCTGCCATGTCGTCGTGATTCCCGCCGCCCCGCGACTGGACACGACAGTCGCCGGCGTCGCGAACTCGGCGATGACCTGCCGACAGGAACCGCACGGCGACAGCGGATCGTCGGCCCGGCCCGCCACGACCACCGCGGCGATGCCGGAACGATCACCGGCGGTGACCATGGCCCCGATCGCCATCCGTTCGGCGCAGATCGTGGATCCATACGCGGCGTTCTCGACATTGACCCCGGCAAAGGTGGCACCGGCCGTCGTCACCACGATGGCGGCGACGGGGAAGTTCGAATACGGCGCATGGGCGTTGGGCAGCAGGTCACGGGCGTCGTCGTGGTGGTGCGCCGGGACCGCTTCGACGGAGCTCACTGGTTGCCTCGTGCTGCCAGGACATGGGCATCGGAGTGCCGGCGGGTCGCCACCACACGGGCGACCCGGCGGCCCGTCACCAGCTCGACCGAGAACTCTATGCCGTCCACCTCCACGACCTCGCCTTCCGATGGCACCCGCCCGAACGCAGCCACGACCAGTCCCCCGACCGTGTCCCAGTCATCATCGGGAAGGTCCACTCCCAGGACCTCGGCGAGGTCATCGACCGGCAGCCGGGCATCGATGCGCAGGCTGTCGTTTCCCACCACCTCCACCAATGGTGACTCGTCGTCGTGCTCGTCGACGATCTCGCCCACGATCTCTTCGAGGATGTCCTCGATCGTCACGAGGCCGGTGGTGGCTCCATACTCGTCGACGACGAGCGCGATGTGCACCGAGGCCGCCTGCAGTTGT
>DATFMD010000421.1:0-3183 GCA_035267125.1 Nitriliruptoraceae bacterium
TGGCTGACGGCCGAGTACGCGATGCTGCCGGGTGCCACGACGCCGCGGGCACGGCGCCAGCGCAATGGACCGGACGGACGCTCCAAGGAGATCGAGCGACTGATCGGTCGGTCCCTTCGCGCCGTCGTTGACCTGGACGCACTCGACGACGTCACCGTCGCCCTGGACTGCGACGTGCTGGACGCCGACGGGGGCACCCGGACGGCCTCCATCACGGGTGCCTGGGTGGCCACGGTGCTGGCCCTGCGCACGGTGGGCATGGAGGCTGCGATCGTTGGCCAGGTGGCTGCGATCTCCGTGGGCGTCGTCGACGGTCGGGCCCTGCTGGACCTCGAGCACGTCGAGGACGCCGCTGCCGATGTCGACGCCAACGTCGTGATGACGGCTGCCGGTCAACTGATCGAGGTCCAGGCGACGGCGGAGGGGGCGACCTATGACCGCCGCATGCTGGATGTCATGCTGGACCTGGCCGGTGCCGGGTGCGACGAGTTGACCCGGGCCCAGCGTGATGCGGTGGCGCTGGCATGAGGACGCCCCGGTTGGTGATGGCGACCGGCAACCCCGGCAAGTTGCGCGAACTGGAGCGCATGCTGGACGACCTGGACGTCGACGTGGTCTCGTTGGCCGACCTCGGTTTGGCGTCGCCCGTGGAAGATGGTGACACGTTCGAGGACAACGCCCTCATCAAGGCACGCGCGGCCGCCCGGAGCGCTGGCCTGGTGGCCCTGGCCGATGACTCGGGCCTGCAGGTCGATGCCCTCGGCGGCGCTCCGGGCGTGCGCTCGGCCCGCTACGCCGGCGAGGACGCCGACGACCAGGCCAACAACGACAAGGTGCTGGCGGCGATGGCGGGAATCCCGGATCGCCGGGCCCGCTTCGTCAGCGCCGTCGCCGTGGTCACCCCCGATGGCCGCGAATGGGTGGTGCGCGGGACCATGGAGGGCCACCTGCTCGACGCGCCTGACGGTGATGGCGGGTTCGGCTACGACCCACTGTTCCTGACCGAGGGGCAGTCGGTGTCGAATGGACGCCTCAGCGCCGCCGAAAAGGACCGCCTGTCCCATCGCGGCCATGCGCTGCGCGCGATCCGGCCAGTCCTGGTCCAACTGCTGGGTTGACGTGGGGCACCCGGGGGGCGACCACTCGGGTCACCGTTCGCGCAGCAGCGCCGCGTAGCCGTCCCGGAACGTGGGGTGGCGATGCCGGAACCCGGTGGTGAGGAGTCTGGACCCGTCGACGCGCTTGCCGTGGTCGCTGCCGACGACGGCTGGCCCACGCCCGCCCCGCGTGCCGGCGTCGCCGTCATCCTCGTCGACCGGGGGAGCGGGGACGCCGAGCATGTCGGCGATGAAGTCGGTCACGGCCTGTTTCCGGGCGGGTTCCTGGTCCACGACATTGACGACATCGGGCACCAGGGGCCGGTCCGCGGTCGCCAGGTGGGCCAGGGCTGCGGCAGCGTCGTCACTGTGGATGCGGTTGGTCCACTTGGTCGACGTGGGCTTCCCGCTCGTCACGGAACGGACCAGGCGATCTCGCCCGGGCCCGTAGATGCCACCGAGGCGGGCAACCACGCCGTGGGTGGTCGGGGACTCCAGCACGAGGGATTCGGCGGCAACCATCACCTCGCCGTTGAACCGTGCCGGTGTCGGTCGGCCGCCTTCGCTGACCCAGGATCCGTCATCCTGGCCGTAGACCGCGGTCGAGGACGCGAACACCACACGGAGAGGTTGAGGGTGTGTGGCTTGACCCTCAACGTTGAGGAGACGGTGAAGGTTTGTCGTGGCGTCGAGGTAGGCGGATTCGTAGCCTCCACGATCCCGCGTGTCGGGCGTGAGGGTGACCACGCATGCCCCGATGTCGGGGGGCAGGACGAGCCCGTCAGGCGCATTCAGGTCGCCCACCACGCCGATGACACCGTCAGGCGCGTCCTCGAGGGGTGATCGCCGCAGTGCGATGACCTCGTGTCCGCCCGCCACCAGCGTCGGAGCGGCACGGGTCCCGAGGTCACCCCAGCCGGCCCACAGGATCCTCATGTCGACGCACCGAGCGACGTTGCGAGGCGATCGTTGAACGGCGCCCAGGCGTCCTTGGCCCACGGTCCGAAGTCGCGGTCGGCCAGGCACGCGGCGGCCACACCGCTGTCGCGGTCGACCCACACCCAGGTCCCGGACTGGCCGAAGTGGCCGAAGACGCTGCCGGGTTGGGACGGACCGGTCCAGTGGGGTGACTTCCTGCCCCGGATCTCGACGCCCAGGCCCCACGGACACGGCGCCTGGCGGCCGTAGCCCGGAACGACTCCATCCAGGTCGGGGAACTGCACGGTTGCCAGTTCGCTCCAGGTGTCGTCGTCGAGCAGGTCGGCCTGCAGGAGTTCGCGGGCGAAGGCCAGCAGGTCGGTCACCGTCGCCGTGGCGGCATGGGCGGGTGAGCCGTCCAGGGTGGTTGCGTCCATGCCGAGGGGTTCGAACACCTCCAGGTCCAGGTGGGTGGAGAAGTCCGTCCCGACTCGTTCGGCCACGACCTGGCCGAGCAGGTCGAAGGCCACGTTGGAGTACACCCGCCGGCGGCCGACCTCGGTGTCCGGCCCGCCCGGCGACATCGGCAGCCCGGATGCGTGTGCCAACAGATGACGAATCGTGGCTCCCGGCGGCCCGGCAGGCTCGTCGAGGTGGATGGCACCGGCCTGGGCGGCCAGGAGCACCCCAACGGCCGCCAACGGCTTGGTCACGCTCGCCAGCGCGAACCGTTGGTCGACCGGACCGTGGGTGGCGACCACCTCAGTGGCCGTGGTGACGCCCACTGCCACGGTGTCGACCGGCCATGCGTCGACGCTCGCGAGCACCTCGTTGAGGTCGTCGGGCTCGTTGGTCATGTCTGGCGTCATTCCCGGCCTCGTGTTCCGCCACGGCGGGCGGGTCGTCGGTGCGAGCGGGGAGACTTGAACTCCCACGGCCCGTTGGGGCCACTGGGACCTAAACCCAGCGCGTCTGCCAATTCCGCCACGCTCGCCAGCAGCGATGTCCGAGCGTACGTGGCCACGCCGCGCTCTCGCGCCTCGGCCCCGGCGCAGCGTGCGGGCCGGTTGGTTGTCGGCTGGTGTCCGTGAGGGAGAACGCTGGCCCCCAACGAACGGGGGTGGTGGGCGGCGAGTGGGTTGGTTGTCGGCTGGTGTCCGTGAGGGAG
>DATFMD010000422.1:0-7366 GCA_035267125.1 Nitriliruptoraceae bacterium
CTGGTCCCGTCGGCCGAAACGCCACCACGATCGGCCATCGCCCCGGGCCAACCACCACGGGCGCGCCCAGTCGCAGTGCCATGGTGTCGGGATCGAAGGCCACGACATCCCCATGCTCGAGGTCCCCTTCCCGGGCAAGGCCAACCCCGACGAGTGCGCCGTCCGGCAAGTCGTTCGACAGCACGGGCAGGTCCACGACGACCTCACGTGCCTCGTCGAACACCACGTCTCCGGGCGACACCAGCAACGTGGGTGCGGCACGGGACACCGGGGCGCAGGCCGTGGCCACCTCCAGCCGCACGTCGGCCTCGAGTTCCACGGCGACGACACGGTTCGGTGCCTGGCGGCCATCGAACACGAACACCAGGCCGACCAGCATCACGAGCAGCGTGGGGAGCAGCGTGTGCCACCGGCGACGCCAACCCTGCACTGGACTTCCTCCCAGTCATGGACCTCGAGAGTACGGCCACCGCCCGAACGACGTGCCATCGACGAACCACCCACGCATCCGGGGGAATACGGTGCCATAGGCACGTGTTTCCAGCAGCGAGACCCCACTGGTGTGCGGGCGGACCTGCCCCCATGCTGACCACGCCACCGTGATCCACATCCGTGATCCAGACCAAGGCCCACCGCGCATGACTCCAGTCCGCCGCCACCGCCTCACCCGACGCTCGATCGGGCTTGCCCTCGCCGCTGTGGTCCTCGCCGCCTGCGGAGGGGGCGACGACACCGACGCCACCACGTCGGAGTCCCCGGCCGACCAGATGGAGTCGGAGGCCGACGACATGGCCAGCGACGACATGGCCGGCGACGAGATGTCGGATCACGCCACCGACGAGATGACCGACGCACCGGCGTCCTCGGAAGCCACCGAGGCAGCCGGCGACGATGCCGCCCCGGCATCCGGTGTCGTGGCCATCACGGCAACGGCGCCCGACGGCTCGACCGTCTCCCCTGCCGACTTCGCCGGCACGCCCGTGTTCGTCGAGACCTTCGCCACCTGGTGCAGCAACTGCCGCTCGCAACTGGGCGACACCAACGAGGCGGCCGGACAAGTTGGTGACGACGCGGTGTTCCTGGCACTGTCGGTCGAGACCGACCTCGACCCGGCGGCGCTGGAGACCTACGCTGCCGACAACGGCTTCAGCAACGTGGTGTTCGGCGTGCTGACCCGCGAGGACCTGGCCACGCTGGAGGCCGAGTTCGGCAACGCCGTCCTGGTCCCGCCGTCCACGCCGAAGTTCACGGTCGCCGCCGACGGTTCCGTCGGCGAACTGACCACCGGGTTCGAATCGGTGGACGAGATCCTCGGCCAACTGTGAGCGAGTACTTCCAGGCCTTCCTCCTGGGCAACGCGGCGATCCTGGGCAACGTCTGCCTGCTGCCGCTGTACCCGGGCCTGTTCGCGCTGCTGGCCGCCAAGTCCGATTCCGACTCACGCTCCATGCGCTGGATGGGCGTGTGGGTGCTGGCCGGCGTACTGGCTGCCATGACTGCCGTCGCGGCAATCCTGTTCGCCCTCAACAGCGTCTTCGCCGACGTCGTTCCCTGGATCCTGCCCGTCGCCTACGGCGGCGTGATCGTGCTCGGCCTGTTGATGCTGGCGGATCGCAACCCGCTGGAACGCCTGGGCACCGGCCAGGCCCCGATGGTCTCCTCCCCCACCGGCAGCGCCTTCCTCTATGGCCTTGCCCTGGGTCCGATGACCCTGCCCTGCACGGGCCCGGTGATCCTGTCGGCATTCCTGTTGGGCAGCGTGTCGGGGTCGGGCGCCCTGCTCGACGGCGTCGTCTACTTCCTGTTCTTCGGCCTGGGATTCGGTTGGCCGCTGGTCCTGTTGCCGCTGCTGGCAGGCGTTCGCCAGCAGGCCTTCACGCGCTGGATGACCCGTCACCACACCGCGATCACGCGCGTGTCGGGTGTGCTGCTGATCGCGGTCGCAGTGTTCGGCCTGTGGGCCGAGTACAGCACTGGCTGATCGGCCAACGGGCGGTGAACGGCGACTGGGTAACGTCCCGGCCATGTCGATGACTGCCACCCAGGTGTCGGACGCGGGCGAGTCCCACCGGCGCGAACTCACCGCGTTCTGCTATCGCTTCCTTGGCTCGTACCCCGAGGCCGAGGACGCGGTCCAGGAGGTGCTGGTCAAGGCGTGGCGCGGCGCGGAGAGGTTCCGGGGTGATTCGTCGCTGCGCACCTGGCTCTACCGCATCGCCACCACCACCTGTCTCGACATGCGCAAGGCGCCGCAACGACGTGCATTGCCGATGGACCTGGCCGGACCCGGCGAGGTCCCCCGGGACCCGTCCAGCCTGGCGACCGCCCCGAGCCACCGCTGGATCGGCCCGATCGCCGATGACGCGTGGTGGTCGCAGGATCCAGCCGAGCAGGTCGCCACGCGCGACTCCATGCGACTGGCGTTCCTGGCCGCCCTGCAGTCCCTGCCGCCACGCCAGCGGGTCGTCCTCCTGTTGCGCGAGGTGCTGGACTGGTCGGCACGGGACTGTGCAGCGTTGCTGGACACGTCGGTCGAGGCCGTGCAGTCAGCGCTTGCCCGTGCGCGTCGCACCATGGCCGCGAACGACCCGGGCGCGACCGCGGCCACCACGGACCAGGAGGCGGCGCTGCTGGACGACTACGTCGCGGCGTTCACGGCCTATGACGTGGACCGACTGGTCGCGTTGCTGGCCGCCGATGCCGAATTCTCGATGCCGCCCTACACGTTGTGGCTGCAGGGGAAGGCCTCGATCGAGGACTGGTGGCGTGGCCCCGGAACGGTCTGCAGGAACTCCCGCACCGTCGTGGGCGGTGCAAACGGGCAACCGACCGTGGCGGTCTACCATCCCGTTTCCCCCACTCGATGGGAGCCGTTCGCCGTCCACGTGCTCAGCGTCGACGACGGTGGGCGGATCGCGGCCATCACCCACTTCATGGGCCCAGATGTGTTCGCCCAGTTGGGACTGCCCCAGACGGTCGACGAAGAAATGTGACCACCCACCGACCAGTTTCGGACCGTTGCCTCGTCTGACCATGTGAGGGCGCTCGACGCGATCGTCCGACACGACAACGAAGAGGCACCACCAATGGCTCGCACCACCTCTGCCCACCTGTTCTCCAGCGCCAACGGCGTCAACGAGTCCCCCCACCTGTTCCAGTTCGACGCCTTCGGCGCCGAGGAGGGCGCGGCGATGGATGCCACGCTCAGCGGTGCGACCGACGTCGTGATGGGACGCACCCTGTGGGAGGAGTGGTCCCAGCACTTCCCCCAGGCCGACGACGGCTTCGCCACCTTCATCAACCCCGTCCGCAAGCACGTCATCACGAGCACGATGGAGGGTGAGCTGGGCTGGAACAGCCACGCGATCGACGGTGATCCGATCGACTTCGTCAATGACCTGCGCAACCGGGACGGCGGCGACATCGTGATCGCCGGCGGCATCGAGACGGTCCGGACGCTGTTCCTCGCCGGGATGGTCGACACGTTGACGCTGACGATGCACCCCGCGGTCACCGGCGATGGCCGCCGCCTGTTCGACGAGTCCGTGCCGCTGACCCGACTTCGCCTGGTCGAGGCGACGTCCACGCCCCAGGACAACGTCATCGTGACATATGCCCTCAGGGACTGAGCACCACCGGACACCAGCGGCAGGCGCGTCCCGGGCCTGGACCACCAGGTGCCGTGGCGGCCTAGGCTTGGGCATGTGGAACGGGAGCATGGGATGACGGGTCAACAACCTGACGAGCGACTGGTGCGCCTCGCGCTGGGACCGACGACGCTGACCGGCGAGTTGGACCACGGCCCACCCCATGCCACCGCGGCCGGTGTCGGGGCAGTGGTGCAGACCGCCCGACAGGTGGCCCAGCACGCCGGCGTTGGCCGGGGCCTGCCGCTGCTGCGTGACCTCAACCAGCACGGGGGCATCGACTGTCCGTCCTGTGCATGGCCCGACCCTCGCGGCGACCGCTCCTTCGCCGAGTTCTGCGAGAACGGGGCCAAGGCGGTTGCAGACGCGGGCCAGCGCACACGGCTGACTCCCGACCACCTCGCTCGCCACTCGCTCGAGGAACTGGCGACCTGGCGCGACCGCGACCTCAATGCGGCCGGTCGGCTGACCGCGCCCGCGATCAAGCGACCCGACGACGACCGCTATCGCGCCATCGGGTGGGACGAGGCCTTCACCATCATCGCCGACACCCTGAGTGACCTGCCATCACCGGACGCCGCCGCGTTCTACACGTCGGGACGGACCTCCAACGAGGCAGCGTTCCTGTACCAACTGTTCGTGCGCGCCTACGGCACCAACAACCTGCCCGACTGTTCGAACATGTGCCACGAGTCGTCGGGCGTCGCGATGGCCTCGACCATCGGCATCGGCAAGGGCACCGTCCTGCTCGAGGACTTCGACGAGGCCGACGTCATCGTGGTCCTGGGCCAGAACCCCGGCACCAACCACCCCCGGATGCTCACCGCGCTGCAGCATGCCGTCGAGGGCGGCGCCACGGTCGTGTCCGTCAACCCCCTGCGGGAAACCGGCCTGAAAGCCGTCCGCAACCCCCAGGACTTCAAGGACGTGCGGCGCCTGGGCAAGGCCATCGCCGGCACCGAGTTGGCGTCACTGTTCCTGGACGTGCGCATCGGCGGCGACCTCGCCCTGCTGACGGCCGTGCAGAAGGTGCTGCTGGACCGTGACCGCGCCGGGCTCGATGCGATCGACCACGACTTCGTGGCCACCACCACGACCGGGTTCGATGACCTGGTCGAGGTCCTGGACGACGCCGACTGGTCCCACCTCGAACGCGAATCGGGCGTCGCACGCGCGCAGGTCGAGACACTGGTGGACCTGCTGGCGGGCACGGACCGGATCATCTTCTGCTGGGCGATGGGCCTGACCCAGCACGTCCACGCCGTCGACACCATTCGCCAGATCGTGAACGTGGCGTTGCTGCGGGGGGCGATCGGCAAACCGGGTGCCGGGCTGTGCCCGGTGCGCGGTCACTCGAACGTGCAGGGTGACCGCAGCGTCGGCATCTGGGACAAGCCGAACGACGCCTTCCTCGATCGGCTTGCGGCCGGCATCGGCAACGAGTTCCAGCCTCCCCGGACACCCGGGCTGGACGTGGTCGACACGATTCACGCCATGACGGACGGCTCCGTGCAGGCGCTGGTGTGCCTGGGCGGCAACTTCCTGTCGGCAGCACCGGACACGCTGGCGACGGCCGCAGCGCTTGAGCGCACCCGCCTGACCGTGCACGTGGCCACCAAACTCAACCGCGGCCACCTCGTGACTGGGGAAACGTCGCTGCTGCTGCCGTGCCTGGCACGAACCGACGTGGATGTCCAGGCCACCGGGGAACAGTTCGTCACCTGCGAGAACTCGATGGGGATCGTGACCACCTCGCGTGGAACACTCGAACCGCTGTCGACGGCGATGCGCTCCGAACCCGCGATCGTGGCCGGCATGGCCGCAGCGGTGCTGGGTCCCTCGACACCGGTCGAGTGGCTCGCGATGGTCGAGGACTACGACCGCATCCGCGACCTGATCGAGGCCGGGATCGCGGGCTTCGACGACTACAACACCCGCGTGCGCGTCGACGCCGGCCTGGAACTGCCCAATCCCGCCCGCCACGGGGACTTCGGGGGCCTGCCGGGCGGTCGGGCACGCCTGACGGGAGCGCCGGTGCCGACGCTGGCAGTCGACGACGACGTGCTGGTCATGATGACCATCCGCAGCCACGACCAGTTCAACACCACGATCTACGACCACGACGATCGCTACCGCGGGATCCACGGTGAGCGGCGCGTGCTGCTGGCCAACGCCCAGGACCTGGCGGCGCGAGGACTGGCCGAGGGCGACGTCGTCGACCTGGTCAGTGCCGATGGCCGTCGCATCGCCCAGACCTTCGTGTGCCTGGTCCACGAGATCCCGCGCGGCAACTGTGCGACCTACTTCCCCGAAGCGAACGTGTTGGTCGATCTCGAGGCCGTGGCACGCGAGTCCAACACGCCGGTGTCCAAGCATGTCCCCATCCGGCTGCGGCGTCCGCGAGGGTGACGCGGCCACGCGGCACCTACAGCGCGATGGCGATGCGCACCCCGAACCAGTGCAGCGTGATGGCGACCAGGGTCAGGGCATGGAAGAGTTCGTGGTATCCGAACGTGGCCGGCCACGGGTCCGGTCGTCGGCGGGCGTAGACGACCGCCCCGATCGTGTAGGCCAGGCCCCCTGCCACCACCAACCACAGCACGGTCGGCGACAGCCGCCACAACGCCGGCACCAGGATCACCGACACCCACCCCAATATCAGGTAGGGCGCCGTGCGCACCCATGATGGCGCGTGGTGGAACACGTTGTTCACGGCAATGCCGGCAGCCGCACCGACCCAGACACCGACCAGCATCCAGGTCCGAAACGACCCGTCGAGGGCCACGACCAGGAAGGGCGTGTAGGTGCCGGCGATGCCGACGAAGATCGCCGAATGGTCCGCACGACGCATCGGGCCGACCATCGCCGGACCCCAGTTGACGACGTGGTAGGCGGCAGACGTGCCCAGCATCACGAACGCCGACACCAGGAAGACGGCGGCCGCCCAGCGTCGGCCGGGACTGGTCGCAGGCGCCAGCAACAGCGGCGAAGTCGCCACCAGCAGGATCGCGCCAGCGAGGTGCAGTCTTCCGCGCAGTGACGGCCGCGGCCCTCGTGCCGGGGCGCGGTCAGGTGAGCGGGCGTGCTCGACGGTTTCCATGGGATTCCGGGTCGTGAACAGGTGCCGCGCACGCAGGTGTGCCGGACGCCACCACCCTACATCCGCCACCCGCGCTGCCTCGGTGCCGGATGGGTCCCATCAGCGGTGACCGCTGGACGACTCGTTGCGGGCCGGGGTCTGGGGCGGCCGCCTGGGTCGCAGGGGCGACGGCCCGGCGCCCACGACGTCAGCGACCGCCGACCGTGCCGTCACGACGCTGGTCGGCTCCTCCCACGAGCCCGTCGTCGGTCACGGCGATCACGGACAACCCGCTGCTGAGCTCGATGATCCCGACCGAGTGCCCTCGCGCCTCGAGTTGCGCAGCCAAGGCGTCGGCGTCGTAGTCCCAGGTGACACCGGGCACTGGCTCCTCGATGTCGGTGCGCCCGTTGCGGTTCATGTAGTGGGGGACGTTGATCGCCTCCTGGGGATCCAGGCCGAAGTCGATGAAGTTCACGATCGACTGGGCGGTGTAGGAGATGATCCTCGACCCACCCGGCGAGCCCGTGACCAGTTCGAGGTCACCGGCTTCGTCGAACACGATCGTCGGCGACATGGAACTGCGTGGTCGCTTGCCCGGCTGCACCCGGTTGGCGACGGGTTGGCCGTCACCGCCGAC
>DATFMD010000423.1:0-8648 GCA_035267125.1 Nitriliruptoraceae bacterium
AGCGTGCGCGATGGGGACGGGATGTCGTCGGGTGTGCGCACACTGAGGTGGGCAAGGGTACGTCGAGTGGGGGGGAGGGCCTTCTCAGCGAAGCTGCACCGGGTGGTCGTGGTCGTCGGTGGCGCGCGGGTCCCCGCCGGCCGCCGAGACCAGCAGGTCGCCCATCGTGAAGGTGCCATCGAGCACCGACAGGAACGCGGTGTCGGCGGCGTCACGACCCGTCGCGATGCGCACCAGGCCGTCGCGCGGGGCCAGCCGGGTGGCGTCGGCGACGTGCCAGCCCCCGCCCGTCCATGCCTCGACGACCGCGTGGAAGTCCATCGGGTCCAGGCCCGGGGCGTAGACCGACACGAGCCGGGCCGGCACACCCAGCGCGCGCAGGAACGCGGCCGTCACGTGGGCGTAGTCGCGGCACACGCCGGTGCGACGAAGCCACGTGTCCAGCGCCGTGTCCGTGGGACGAGTCTCGGAACCGTCGTAGACCAGTGCGTCGTGCACGCGCGCGGCCACGGTGGCAAGCAGGTCGGGGCCGTGCTGGTCGCCGAACTCCGAGGTTGCCAGGGCGACCATTGCGTCCGAAGGGCAGTACCGGCTTGGGCGCGACGCGACGATGCGGTCCAACTCGCCGTCGTCGGGGATGTCGCCGGGTCCGGTCACCGTCGCCGTGTAGACGACCTCGAGTTCGCCCGTGGGCACCTGCTCGGCCACGTGCAGGCGAGTGCCGTGACCCGCGCCGATCTCGCGCAGCGCGAACGACGTCCCGTTGACGGTGGCCGTGATCCGCTCGTCGGAGACGGGTGTCCCGGCAGCCACGGCCATCGAGAAGACCATGGCACTGGTGGTGTCGACCGTGCCGGTGATGGTCGCACCGGCGACGCGCTCGGATGCAGCCATCAGCCGAACCGCAGTTCGTCGCGCAGTGAGTCGGCGTAGCCACGATCCTTCATCCCCGCCAGCAGGCGCAACCGGTGCCGTGCCTCGGCTGCGTTTGCCCCCGACACCCAGTCGCGTGCATGCGTGTCGAAGCGCTGGGTGGCCAGGTCGGCGATGTCGTCGCGGTCCAGCCACCTCCCGATGTCGACGAGGTCCAGCAGGTCGTGCAGACCCTGTTCCGTGTCCTCGGTGTCCTGGTCGCCCAGGTACGCACCCACCAGCAGGTCGGGGGCGTCCGGATCCTCGTCGAGCGCCAGCTGGCCGGTGTGCATCGCCATGTTGATCTGGCGCATCACGTGGGCGCGGCGAGCGAACTTGGCCAGCTCGTCGGCGCGCTCCTCACCCTCGGCCTTCATCAGTGCCTTGTAGTCCTTGCGGAGTTCACGGATGTCCGCGTCGGGGATCACGGGCTTGTTGACCATGCGGGGCCTCGAGGTGGTGGCGAGTCGACGGGCAGACGAGTTGTGTGGTCGACGGATGGTATGCCGAGTTGTCGGCGACGGTTCAACTGGCCCGGGAAAAACGGTGCCGGTAGGCAGTCGGTGTCACGCCCACGGCGTCGGCCAGCCTGGCGCGCAGGTTGGCAGCGGTGCCCAGGCCGCTGCGTGCGGCGACCTGGTCGATGGTGAGGTCGCTGGTCTCGAGCAGGGCACGGGCGCGCACCACGCGCTGGGCGGTCAACCACTGGTGGGGCGTCGTCCCGGTGGCGGCGCGGAAGTGGCGGGCGAAGGTCCGCGGTGACTGGGCGGCGCGGTCGGCGAAGTCGTCCACCGACAGGGGTTCGTCGAGGTGTTCGATCGCCCACTCCATCACCTGTCCGAGGGCATGCTCGGCGGTGGGAGGCGGTGGCTGGACGGCGACGTACTGCGCCTGGCCTCCGTCGCGGTGTGGCGGCACGACCATGCGGCGCGCGACGCCGTCGGCGACGTCTGCGCCCAGGTCCTGGCGGACCAGGTGCAGCGACAGGTCGATCCCCGCCGCCGACCCCGCCGAGGTGAACACGCCGTCGTCCTCGACCCACAGGACGTCGGGCACGACCTCGATGCGCGGAAACCGCGATCGGAGTGTCTCGAGGTACATCCAGTGGGTGGTCGCGCGACGCCCGTCGAGCACACCCGCTTCGGCCAGGGCGAAGGCGCCCGAGCAGAACGACACCATCCGGGCCCCGTTGGCAGCCGCCTCGGCCAGGGTGTCCACCAGGTCGGGTTCTGGGTCCATCGGCCGACGCCAGAACGTCGGCTGCTGCTCGGCGTCGTCGGGCTTGGGGGTCATCGGGACGATGACGGTGTCGGCTGTCGCGACCGCCTCCAGGCCGCGATCCGGGACCATCGAGAATCCCAGTCGGGTCGCAATCGGGCGACCACCCTGCACGCCGCACACGCGCAGGTCGTACCAGTCGTCCAGCCCTGCGGTGGCCATCACCTCGCCCCGGGCGATGCCGAACACCTCGCAGGCGATGGCGAATTCGAACGGATTCATCCAGTCCATCGCGACGAGGGCAACGGTGTGTGGCATGGCGTCGGCCTTCGGTGGGCCTGCTCGTCGTGTTGGCAGGATTGTTTTGCTCAATGGCAATCGTGCCACTCGTGGGATCGACTGTCAAGCGCGACAGTGGGGGCATCGCACGAACGACCAGGAGCACACGATGACCACCATCTCGATCCCGCCGGCAACCTCCGAGCGAATCCGCCACCAACCGAGCGCACCGCCGCTGGATCGCACGGCGACACCCCGCCGTGGTGTCGCCGCGACGACCGTCGACACCCGGGTGGAGTGGTCACTCGCGGCGGTGGTCCGAGAACTGTCGCACGCCTTCGCCAGCCCGGTCGAGGACGCCGCCGACCGCCGCCGACGTCGGCAGGCCCTGGGCGTGCTGATGGGCGACGCCGGCCTGGGGGCTCCCCGGCTCGTGCCGACCTCGGCAACCCCTGACGTGGTGGTCGACCGGATCGCCGGATGGGCGCTGGTGCGGCTCGACGGCCGCCACCGTGCCGCGGCGCTGGCCGCACGAACGGCACTGCGAGCCGGCTGACGAGTCGCCTGGACGGCCGGGGGGTGAGCGAAGTGGGGTGAACGAAAGTGGGGCGGGCGGCCGTTCAGCCCGGCGTCGCCGGCGGGCGATCCGGGAGTCGACGTCGCCCCATGAACCCGACCGTGTCGCCGTGCCACCAGGCGATGTCGGGCTCGTTCTCCAGCCAGCACAACCACACCGTGTTGCCATCGAGTTCCGCACGGAAGTCCAGCAGCAGCGGCGCATAGCCGGCCACCTTGAGCCCCCAGGCGCGAAACCCGTCCAGCAGTTCGCCGAGGTTGGCCTCGAATGCCTTGATGTCGGCGACCGATGTCGGGATCCCGGCGTTGTGGTCGGCAGTCGAGGTCACGAGGTCGGCGCGAACGTCGACGATCCGGTCCGCGCGATCGCGGACCTCGGGCAGCATCGCCCGTGCTTCCTCGATGGTGAACAGGCGCTCGGCCACGGCTGGCCCCCGCGTGGGTGGACGGTTGGAGCCGACCCTAGTCGCCCTCGCCAGCACGCACGGGGCCGTTCGATCGCAGGTGCGCCAGTCGGGTGTCGAGGTGGTCGCGCTCACGCGGGTTCTCCGTGAGCGCACGCGCGCGGGACAGGCTGGCTGCGGCGGCGGTGTGGTCGCCGGCCATGGCGGCCAGTTCGCCGCGAGCGACGTGGAGGTAGGGCCAGGCCTCGAGGTCGTGACGGTCTGCAACGGCCTCGAGTGCCGCCAGGCCGGCGTCCGGGTCGACTGCGAATGCCCTGGCGACGGCACCGTTCACGGCGGCATACGGCGACCCCGTCATCCTGACCAGTTCGTCGTACAACGCCACGATCTGGAGCCAGTCGGTGGCGTCGTGGGTCGGCGCATCGGCGTGGCATGCGGCGATCGCGGCCTCGAGTTGCAGGCGACCGAGGTCTTGGCGTCGCAGCGCCCCGGTCAGCAGGGCGCGGCCCTCGTCGATCATGTCCGCGTCCCACCTCGATCGATCCTGGTCGGCCATGACCACCAGGGCGCCGGTGGCGTCGACCCGGGCGGGTGCCCGGGCATGGGTCAGCAGGCACAGGGCGAGCAGCCCCGTGACCTCGGCCTCGTCGGGCATCAGGTCGTGCAGCAGGCGTGCCAGGCGGATGGCCTCCTGGGCGAGATCGAGCCGTTGCAGGTCGTCGTCGTCGTGGGGGAGGTAGCCCTCGTTGAAGACGAGGTGGACCACGGCCAACACGGCGGCGAGGCGGTCGGGCAGGTAGGCGTCGCGCGGGATGCGAAACGGGATGCCGGCGTCGCGAACCTTGGTGCGGGCCCGATGGATGCGGCGCGCCATGGCATCGGGCGACACGACGAACGCCGCGGCGACCTGCGCCGTGGTCAGGCCGGCGACGTAGCGCAGTGTCAGGGCGACCTGGGCAGGCGTCGACAGGGCCGGATGACAACACATGAACACCAGGCGCAGTTGGTCGTCGACGTCGAGGGCGCCGAGGCTCGCCATGGGATCCTCCACTGCACCGTCACCGGCGAAATGGGCCAGCCCGCGATCGGCGACTGCGGCCGCGGGAGCGGTGCGCTGTTCCCTGGCACGCCGCCGTGATGCCGAGCGAATGCGGTCGATGGCGCGTCGTCGCGCCACGACCACGACCCAGCCGGCAGGGTTGTCGGGGATGCCGTTGTCCCGCCATGCCGTGACGGCGGTCGCCATCGCCTCGGCCACGGCGTCGTCGGCGAGGTCCAGGTCGCCGTGGCAGGCCGGCATCACCGACGCCATGATGCGACGACGGTCCCCGGCCACGAGGGCCAGGGCCGCGTCGACGGTGTCGGCGGTGCCCGACGGTGGTGCCGTCATGCCTCAGGCCTCGGGGATCACCATGAGCGGCCTGACCTCCATCGAGCCGTACTGCGCTGCCGGGCACCTGGCGGCCCATGCGATGGCGTCGTCGACGTTGTCGACGTCGATGAGGTAGTAGCCGCCCAGGACTTCCTTGGTCTCGGCGAAGGGGCCATCGGTCAGCACGGTCTCGTCGTTGCGCACGCGCACCGTGGTGGCCGTTTCGATGGCTTCGAGGGCATCACCGGCCACGTGGACGCCGGCCTCGGTCATCGCGTCGCCGTAGTCGAACCACGGCTGCATCATGGCCTCGAAGTCCTGGGGCTCGCCCTCGGGCGGGGTCTGGGGCTCGCTGTAGATCAAGAGCATGTACTTCATGGTCAGTTCCTTCGTGGTGGTGGCTGCGGGGTGTCGCCAGCCGAGGTGCGGTGCTGTCCCGTTGCGAGACAGGCGGCGGATGCCGCTCGCCCGGTTGTCGTCACCCATCATCGCAGCCGGACATCCCGAGCGCAGGATGTGCGGCAAGCGCTCGCCGTGCGTTCGGGGTGCTCGGGGGGCCGTCGCGGCCGGGGCGGTCGAGGTCGAACCCGGCGAGTTGGGCACGACGCCAGCGGACGCGACGGAATAGGGTGGAGGCCCAGACGCGTGCAGTCCGCGACACCATGGAGTGGCCATGTCCGACACGACGGCATCCGAGGCCGGCGGTACCCCGATCATCACCGACGGGATCCCGGCCCAGTATCCCGACATCGACGAGCAGGAAACCCGCGAGTGGCTCGAGTCGCTCGACGCGGTGACCGAGGACCGTGGCCAGGGTCGCGGCCGCTACCTCATGCTGCGCCTGCTCGAGCGCGCACGGCAACTCAACATCGGCCTGCCCAGCCTCACCTCCACCGACTACATCAACACGATCCCGCCCGAACGTGAGCCGGAGTTTCCCGGCGACGAGCACATCGAGCGGCGCATCCGCGCCTACATCCGGTGGAACGCGGCGGTCATGGTGCACCGGGCCAACATCGTCCACGGCGTCGGTGGCCACATCGGCAGCTACGCCTCGGCCGCCAGTCTCTACGAGGTCGGCTTCAACCACTTCTTCCGCGGCAGGAACCACCCCGGCGGCGGCGACCAGATCTACATCCAGGGCCATGCCTCACCGGGCATCTACGCCCGCTCCTTCCTCGAAGGTCGCCTGACAACCGACCAGTTGGACGCATTCCGTCGCGAGGTGGAACCCGGTGGCCTGCCCAGCTACCCGCACCCGCGCCTGATGCCCGACTACTGGGAGTTTCCCACCGTGTCCATGGGCTTCGCCGCCCTCCACGCCATCTACCAGGCGCGCTACAACCGCTACCTGGAGAACCGCGGCTTCAAGGACACCTCCGAGCAGCGCGTCTGGGCGTTCCTGGGCGACGGTGAGACCGCAGAACCCGAGACCCTCGGTGCCCTGAACGTCGCTGCTCGTGAAGGACTGGACAACCTCACCTTCATCCTCAACTGCAACCTCCAGCAACTGGACGGACCGGTGCGCGGCAACGGCAAGATCATGCAGGAGATGGAGGGCGTGTTCCGCGGCGCCGGGTGGAACGTCATCAAGGTGGTGTGGGGCAGCGCCTGGGACGAACTGTTGGCCAAGGATGTCGATGGACTGCTGGTGAACCGGATGAACGAGGTCAGCGACGGCCAGTTCCAGACCTACACGGTCAAGTCCGGCAGCTACATCCGTGAGGACTTCTTCGGCACCGACCCACGCCTGCTCGAGATGGTCGAGCACCTGTCCGACGAGGACCTCGAGAACCTCCCGCGTGGCGGTCACGACTACCGCAAGGTGTATGCGGCCTTCAAGGCCGCGACGGAGTTCAATGGTGGCCCCACCGTCATCATGGCCCAGACCATCAAGGGATGGACGCTCGGACCCGACTTCGAGGCCCGCAACGCCGTCCACCAGATGAAGAAGCTCAACGAGAAGGCGCTCAAGACCTTCCGCGATCGGCTCTTCCTCGACATCTCCGACGAACAGATCACCGACGACCTCCCGCCCTACATCACCTTCGACGAGGACTCCGAGGAGCAGCGCTACCTGATGGCGCGTCGGGAGGAGTTGGGCGGGTCGATGCCCGACCGGCGCGTGGACTACACGATGCCGGAACTGCCCGACGACGACGTGTATGCCTCCCTCAAGGAAGGGTCGGGCAACCAGGAAGTTGCCACGACCATGGCGCTGGTGCGCCTGTTCAAGGACCTGTTCCGCCACAAGGGGTCCAAGGACGGCCCCGGTGGCATCGGCAAGCGGCTGGTGCCCATCATTCCGGACGAGGCTCGCACCTTCGGCATGGACGCGATGTTCCCCACGCTGAAGCTGTACAGCCCGACCGACCAGAACTTCGAGTCCGTGGACTCCGACCTGCTGTTGTCCTACAAGATGTCGCCCAAGGGCCAGATCCTGCACGAGGGCATCACCGAGGCAGGCTCGATGGCGTCGTTCCACGCGGTGGGGTCGAGTTATGCCACCCATGGCGAGCCGATGATCCCGCTGTACCTGTTCTACTCGATGTTCGGGTTCCAGCGCACCGGCGACCAGATCTGGTCCGCCGCAGACCAGCGCGCCCGGGGGTTCCTGATCGGTGCCACCGCCGGCGGGACCACCCTCAACGGCGAGGGCCTGCAGCACCAGGACCGCCACTCGCTGTTGCTGGCACAGTCCAACCCGGCGGTCGAGGCCTACGACGCCTCGTTCGCCTACGAACTGGCCGTGCTGATGCAGAACGGCATCGAGCGAATGTACTCCGACGTCGTCGTCGAGGGTGGCGAGGACGTCATCTTCTACCTGACCGTCTACAACGAACCGCGACTGCAGCCCGCGATGCCCGAGGGATTGGATCCGGACGACATCGTGCGCGGCATCTACCGCTATCGCGAAGGCACGTCGGGCCAGCACGAGGCCCACATCTTCTCGTCCGGCACGATCATGTACGAGGCCCTGCGCGCGCAGGAGTTGCTGGCCGAGGACTTCGACATCAAGGCCGACGTGTGGTCGGCACCGGGCTGGAACCGGTTGCTGCGTGACGGCACCGAGTGCGAGGCATGGAACCGGATGAACCCGGATGCCGACGAGCCGTTGGTGCCCGAGATCACCACCGCGCTCGAGGGGACCCAGGGCCCCTACGTCGCAGTGTCGGACTGGCTCAAGGCCACGCCGGTCCAGATCGCCGACTGGATCCCGGGCCGCTTCGCCGTGCTTGGCACCGACGGGTTCGGTCGCTCCGACACGCGTGAGCAGTTGCGTCGCTTCCACCGCATCGACGCCGAGTCGATCGCGGTGACCGTGCTTGCCGAACTGGCAGGCGAAGGGATCGTCGACGCCTCGCTGGTGTCCGACGCCATCACCAAGTACGAACTCGACGAACTCCAGCGGTGGCCGTTCATCGGCAACCGGCGCACCGGCGACATCACGTTCTGATGGCTGCTGGAGGATCGGGCGACGAGGGTGTGCCACCGATGGCCGCCGTGCTGCTGATCGGCAACCTGTTCCTGATCGTCGGGTTGTTGCTGGTCGACTCGACCGTGGTGCGGCTCGTCCTGTTGGCGGTCGCCGTGGCCATGCTCGCGGGTGGCATCATGATCCTGTCGCGCCACGCTGCCCGGCTCAAGGCCATTCACGCGACCGGCGGCGCCACGGTCGGTGACATGGGTGGTGACAGTGCCGGTGGTGGCGGCCAGGCCCCTGACGGTGACGGCGTCGACGTGGACGAGACCGATGGCCAGGTCTGAGTCCGCGACCCATCCGGTCGCCGTGCGAGTGCTGCACTGGTCGATGTTCCTGGCGTTGGTGGCCCAGTTCGCGCTGGGGTGGGCACTGACCCGCGAGGACGACCTGTTCGCACCCCTGG
>DATFMD010000424.1:0-11084 GCA_035267125.1 Nitriliruptoraceae bacterium
GGCGTCCTGGTCGTTGACCAGTCGCATGCCGCGCACGCCGGTGGCGGTCCGGCCCATCGAGCGCACGTCGGACTCGTGGAAGCGGATCGCCTTGCCGGCACGCGACACCAGCATGATGTCGTCGTCGCCGGAGGTCACGGCCACGCTGATCAACTCGTCGCCGTCACGCAGGTTGATCGCGATCAGCACGGAGTACGCCGAGTCGAAATCGTCCAGCGGCGTGCGCTTGACGGTCCCGTTGCGGGTGGCGAAGGTGACGAAGCGGTCGGCGTCGAACTCCGAAAGCGACATCACGGCCGCCACGGTCTCGTCGGGTTCGAAGGCCAGGCCGGGCACGTTGGCGACGTAGACACCCTTGGCGTCACGTGCCTTCTCGGGGATCTGGTAGCCCTTGATCCGGTACATCCGACCCTGGTTGGTGAAGAACAGCAGGTGGTCGTGGGTCGACGTCGTCAGCAGCGTCGAGATGACGTCGTCACCCCGTGTCGCGGCCCCGCGCACACCCTTTCCTCCCCGCTTCTGGATCTTGAACGCCTCGACCGGGGTGCGCTTGATGTAGCCGCCATCGGTCAAGGTCACGACCACGTCGGACACGGGGATCAGGTCCTCGACGGTCAGGTCTCCGTCCCAGGCGATCACGCGGGAGCGACGCTCGTCACCGAAGCGATCGCGGATCTCGGCCATCTCCTCCTTGATGATCATGCGCACGCGGACTGGGTCACCGAGGATGTCGGTGAGGTCGGAGATCAGGACCATCAACTCGTCGTACTCGTCCTGGATCTTCTGGCGCTCCAGGGCGGCCAGGCGGCGCAACTGCATGTCGAGGATGGCCTGGGCCTGCACGTCGGACAGGGCGTAGCGCTCGATGAGCCCCAACTTGGCGGCGTCGGCAGACTCGGACGAGCGGATCAGGTCGATGATCTCGTCGATGTGGTCGAGTGCGACCAACAGTCCTTCGAGGATGTGGGCGCGGGCCTGGGCCTTGCGCAGGCGGTAGGCCGTGCGGCGCTCGATGACCTCGACCTGGTGGGCGATGTAGTGGTGCAGCGCCTGGTCCAGCGTCAGCGTCTTGGGCACGCCGTCCACCAGCGCCAACAGGTTCACGCCGAAGGTGTCCTGCAACTGGGTGTGCTTGTAGAGCTGGTTGAGCACGACCTGCGGGTTGGCATCACGCTTGAGGTCGATGACGACGCGCATGCCCTCGCGCGAGGACTCGTCACGCAGGTCGGCGATGCCGTTGATGACACGGTCGTTGACCAACCTGGCCATCTTGACCAGCAGGTTGGCCTTGTTGACCATGAACGGGATCTCGGTGACCACGATGCGGGTGCGGTCTCGGGCGCCCTCGCCCTCCTCGATCGTCGCGACGGCGCGCACCTTCACCAGTCCGCGACCGGTCGTGTAGGCGTCGAACACCCCGGCCTGGCCCAGGATCAGCCCACCAGTCGGGAAGTCGGGGGCGGGGATGAAGTCCATCAGGTCGACGGCGGTCAGGGTCGGGTCGTCGATCAGCGCGGTGGTGGCGTCGATCAACTCGCGCAGGTTGTGGGGCGGGATGTTGGTCGCCATCCCGACCGCGATGCCCGACGAGCCGTTGGCCAACAGGTTGGGGAACCGGGACGGCAGCACGACCGGCTGTTCCTCGTAGCCGTCGTAGTTGGGCTCGAAGTCGACGGTGTCCTCGTCGATGTCGCGCAGCAACTCCATGGACAGTCGCGACAGGCGCGACTCGGTGTAGCGCATGGCTGCGGGCGGGTCACCGTCCACGGACCCGAAGTTGCCGTGGCCGTCGATCAACTCGTAGCGGATCGAGAAGTCCTGGCCCATGCGGACCAAGGCGTCGTAGATCGAGGAGTCGCCGTGCGGGTGGTACTTCTTCATCACGTCACCCACCGCCGACGCGCACTTGCGATAGGGCGACGAAGGCCGCAGACCGGTCTCGTCCATCGAGTACAGGATGCGGCGGTGCACCGGCTTGAGGCCGTCGCGCACGTCGGGCAGCGCCCGTCCCACGATGACGCTCATGGCGTAGTCGAGGTAGGACGAGCGCATCTCGTCCTCGATGACGACCGTGGACATGCGCGCGGCCAGCGGCTCGCCACGTTCGTCCAACGGCGTCCCGTCGTCGGCGCGTGCCACCGGGTCGGCCGCGGTCACCTCGACGGTGCCGTCGTCGGCCGCCGGGGTGGCCCCGACAGGTTCGGGGACACCGTCGCCGGAGGCCGGTGTCGCAGCGCCGTCAGCGGTGGGATCGGGCTCGTCAACCACGCAGGGTCCAGTGCTCGTGGGAAGGTCGTGTGGCGGTGACCGAAGGGGCCGGTGGCGGGAGGCGGATCGCTGGGGACGTTTCCCCACGAACGCCTGATTCACGCTCGGAAAATGCCATCCATGGCGCGGGTACACCGGGTGCCAAGTGTACTCGATCCGCCTCCTCGGATCATCGAGGATGCCCGCTGCGGACGGGGGTGCCGCGACGGCGCCGCTGCGGAGCCTGACACGTCCGAGCGCCAGCCCTGCCGCCGGGGCGGACCGACCCTCGGGAGCGGAGATCCCCGTGGTGCTCGAACAGATCCCCGTGGTTGGCACGGAGGGAAACGATGCTCGCTTCGGGGATCGTCACTGTCACCGACGAAACGGGACATCCATGATCCACCCCGAGCTCCACCTCACCCTGTTGCACAACGAGCACGACCGCCTGGCCGTGCACCACGAGCGGGTCGCACTCCGCAATGAACGGAGCGTGCCCGTCCCACCAAGGCCACGTCGGCGGCCCCGCCGACGCAGGCGCCGCGGACGGCTGGTCTTCGTCGGGGCCGCGAGCAACCGGGGTTGACCCACCGAGTTCGCCCCCGCCGGGGCTGTCCCGCCACGAACACGTGGTGGCGCAGCCCCGACCACCTCACCACCACCTCACCACAAGGAGCACGACATGACCACCATGACCACAATGACCACGACCGAACCAGACACGAATTCCGGAGAGCTGGTCGCCGACCGTCTCATCCGCGACGTGACCACCGTCCTCGAGACGCTGTCAACCCACCTCGGGTTGCGACTCGGACTCTTTGCGGGGCTGCACGACCTGGGACCGTCGACCTCGACGTCCCTGGCCAGCCACGCGGGGGTCGACACCCGCTACACGCGCGAATGGTGCGAGCAGCAGACCGTTGCCGGAATGGTGACCTGCCTCGACCCGACGCAGGCTCCCACGGACCGAGTCTTCGCCCTGTCCGAGGGGGTGTCCGACGCCCTGCTGGTGGACGACAGCGGCGCGTGGGTGGCTCCCCTGGTGGAGTTGTTGCCCGGCATCACCGACGTGCTGGACACGTTGGCGACCGCCTGGCAGACCGGCAGCGGTGTGCCCTTCCATGCCTACGGTGCGCCCATCCGACACGGGCTCGGCGACCTGAACGGGGTGGCCTTCACATCGGCACTGCCGGAGTGGCTGGCGAGCGTGCCGGGGCTCATGGCGCGCCTGGACCAGCCCGGTGCCCAGGTCCTGGACCTGGGCTGCGGCACCGGTCGTTCGTCGCTCGCCATCGCACGAATGGCACCGCGGGCACGAGTCCTGGGCGTGGACCTCGATCCGGCTTCGATCGACGAAGCCGTTGCGGCCGCGCGCGCGGCCGGACTGGACGACCGCGTCCACTTCGTCGTGGCCGATGCGGCCAACCTCGAGGTGGAACCGGGCAGCCACACCCTCGTGACGGTGTTCGAGGCGATCCACGACATGGGCGATCCAGTCGGCGCCCTCCGGACGGCGCGGCGCGCACTGGAGTCCGGCGGGGTCTGCTACGTCGCCGACGAGCGCGTGGCAGACGAGTTCGGGCCCGAGGCCAGCGTCGTCGAGCGGCTCCAGTACGGCTTCTCCGTGCTGCACTGCCTGCCCGCGACCCGTGCCGAAGACCCGGTCGTGGCCCACGGAACCGTGCTGCGGGCCCCCACTCTGGGAGGGTGGGCTCGCGACGCAGGCTTCGCGCCACTGGAACGCCTCGAGGTCGATGACCCATTCTGGCAGCACTACCTGCTGCCGGCGTGAACCTCACGCGCCCGCCCTCCCGGGGGCGGGCGCCGATCGTCCCGGGACCGCGCCCAGACCTGCACGGCGACGGTTCAGGCCTGCAGCAACTGGGCCCCCACGCTCGCCGCCTCGTCTCGCGAGGCGACGTCCAACCGGGCGAGCACGGCCGACACGTGGTCTTCCACTGTGCGGACCGACACGACGAGTTCGTCGGCGATCTCCCGGTTGCTGCAGCCGTCGACCAGCAACTCGAGGACCTGCAGTTGCCGGGGTGTGAGGCCCGCAGGGTTGCGTCGCGTCGCCCGGTTGGGGCCCCGCGGCACCGACCCGGCACCGAGGGCGGCAAGGTGTCGGCGGGCAAGCGTCGCCGCGGGCACGGCGCCCAGGTCGTCGAGCAGGCTGATGGCTCGTCGCAGGTCGTCCTCGCTGCCGCGATCGACCAGGGCGAGGGCCTCGTCGTACGGCAAACCCGCCTCACGAAGCAGGGCCGGCTGGGGTGACGTTCCCACCCACGGTCCGTCCACGACGGTCGGCACCACGGTCCCGGTGATGCCGACGCGACGCGCCGCAGCCGCCAACTCGCCCGCCCAGGCAGGTCCCGAAGTGATCGCTTCGAGCTCGCGTGTGAGGGCAGCGCGGTCGACGTCGAGGTCGTGCAGCCAGGCGTGTTCGAGTCGCAACGCGAGCATCCACCCGGCGAACTGCTGGGCGCCGGCGGCGGTGGTCTCGGCAACGGCCCGGTCCAGCAGGGACGCTGCATCTCGTTCGCCACGTCGCACCCCCAGTCTCGCCCGGGCCAACGCCCATGCCACGCCGATCACGCCGACGGCACGACCGTGCTGGTCGGCAACGTCCAGGAGGTGGGCCGCCCGGTCCCACTCGCCGCGATCGAGCTGCACGTTGGCGTCCACCAGCTCGACGTTGGCCCGGAACCCGTCCAGCGCCCGGGAGCCGTCGTCCAGGTCACGTGCCCGTGCCAGCCACTCGTCCACCCGCGAGTCACGGGTGAAGGCATGCGCCTCGAGGAGGTTGAGGATGGCCCGGCTGCGCGCCTCGTCGTCGCCGGACCGTCGCCCCAGTTCGACCGCACGTTCCAGCTCCTGCACGGCCTCGTCGGATCGCCCCGGTCCGTGCAGGAGCGCGACGCCGCGATAGTTGCGCGCCAGCGACTCCAGGTCTTCACGACCCACCACACGCGTCCGGTCCACCGCGTCGTCTGCCAGGGCCAGGGCATCTGTCTCGCCGAGCAGGGCGGCATGGGTGGCAGCAGCGACCGCCGCCTCGGCAACCAACTCGTCGTCACCCGAGACTTCGGCCCGATCGATTGCCTGGCGGGCACGGGCCGACCCCGCCACCGGGTCGTTGGCCATGTAGGCCGTGCGGGCAGCGGCCACCAGCGCTCGGACCTCTCCCGACGGGTCATCGAGGTCCGACCACGCAGTCACTGCTCGGTCGCCGGTCTCCATCGCCTCGAGGTGGCGGCCCAGTGAGTACAGGGTCCAGGTGCGCTCGTGGTACAGGCGCGCTCGAACGTGTGGGGACAGGGCATGCGCGTGGTCCAACACGGCCCGCTGGATGCGATCGGCGATGTCGTGGGCACCGGCCTCGTGGGCCTGGCTGGACGCATGCGGTCCGAGCGCCACCACGACGTCGACACGACCGGCCGCCGCCGCGAAGTGGACGATGCGGACGGGGTCGTCGACCGCCTCGACGGCCTCCCCGGGACTCCATCCCGAAGCGTCGAGCAGGGCCTCCACCACCTGGCGATGGCGTCTCCGAAGCTCCCCGCCGCCCAGGCCGTCCACGATGGCCCGGCGCAGCAGCTCGTGCCGAAAGCGCGCGCGGTCGTCGCTGACCACCAGCACCCCGTGGCGCTCGGCCACTGCCAGGCCCTCCTGCCCGTGGTCGAGCCGCTCCACCAGGCCCAGCTCGACATTCCCGGGCACCACCGCCAACGTGTCCACCAGGTCTCGGGCAGCTTCGTCGAACCCGGCGACACGGCCGAGCATCGCGGCACGGACACCGGCAGGCACGTCGTCGCCGTCGTGGGCGAGCATTTCGCTCACGAGAAACGCGTTGCCGCCGGTCGCCGACAGGATGCCGTCGACGTCCACGTCACGCGGCCCTGCGAGTTGCACCACGGCCGGTGCCGACAGGGGGCCGGGATGCAGCCGCACGACCGGCGCCGCGGCCACCAGACCGAGCACCGGGACCAGGGCGTGGTCCGGCAGGAGCTCGTCGTCGCGGTAGGTCAGCACGAGCACGGAGGGAGTCGTCGCGATCCTGCGGGCGAGGTGGCGCACCACGTCCAGGGTGGGGTCGTCGGCCCAGTGGACGTCCTCGAGCACCAGCACGCTGGGCCGCAGCGGGTCGTCGAGCAGGTCCCCAAGTGCCGCGAACACCGAGCCCCGGTCCCCCGAGCGCAGCGCAGCGTCCACCTGCTCGGATCGGCGGGCGACGTCGTGGAGGGGCCCGAACGGACGGGCCGTGCTGAGGTCGTCGCACCACCCCACGTGGACGTTGGCTCGCTCCCGCTCCCGGTCCAGCCAGGTCCGCACGAGCGACGACTTGCCGCTGCCGGCCTCACCCGCGACGAGCACGATCGTCCCGGATCCCCCGGCAGCCGTGTCCACCACGCCAGCGAGCGCCGCCAGCTCGTCCTCACGTTCCAGCAACTCGTCCACCTCGACGACACTAGCCGCGACCCTGGGTCGCCAGCGGTCGTCGATCATGCCGGTGTCGGACGGCCACGACCCCCCAGTCCCCAGCCCGGCCTGCGACGTGGCGGCAGACCCCGCCCCGACGCTCGAGCACGTCGACAGGCCCGCCGACCGACGTGCCCGTTGCCGTGACGGAGTCGCTGACGACGCCGTCACGGGTTAGTGTCGGGACCCGGCGATGGTGTTGACAGGTACGACTGGCGCCGGGAACCAGGGGATGGTGGACATGAGGCAGGGACGATGGAGGCGCCACGCCCGGGCAGCACGAGTCGTGTGGTTCGGCCTGGTGACGAGCGTGCTCGTGGCCATGACGGTGGCCGCACAGGTGCCCGCGACGGGCCAGGAGGAGCTGCCGGGTGACGGCTTGATGATCGTGGTCGACTCCTCGGGGTCCATGAACGCCGATGCCGGCAACGGCGAACCGCGCATCGATGCGGCGAAGGCGGCCGTGTCGGCACTGGTCGCTGACCTGCCGGAATCCGTGAACGTCGGCCTGATGGTCTACGGCCACCGGGTGCCCGGCACCGATGACCAGCAGGAAGCGGGCTGCCAGGACATCGAGACATTGGTCGACGTCAACCCGCTGGATCGGGACGCCCTGACGAGCGCGCTGGGCACCTTCGAGGCCTCGGGCTTCACGCCGATCGGGACGTCCCTGCAGCAGGCGGCGGATGGGTTGGAGGTCGTCAGTGGTCGCCAGACGATCGTGCTGGTGTCGGACGGCATCGACACCTGCGCTCCGCCCCCGGCCTGCGACGTGGCGGCGAGCCTGGTCGAGGAGGGCCGCCCGCTGACCGTCGAGACCGTCGGGTTCCAGGTCGACGAGACCGCCCGGGCAGAACTGGAATGCATCGCTGCCGCGACTGGTGGCTCGTACCGCAACGCCCCGGACGCAGCCAGTCTCGCCGAGGGCATCCAGGCCCTGTCGTCACGCTCGTTTCGCGCCTACCTCCCCGTCGGCAACGCGATCTCGGGTGGCACCTCGCTGGATGCGGCCACCTCGATGGAACTGGGCAACCACGTCGACGCGCTGTCTCCCGGCGAGACCGACTGGTACGCGTTCGAGATCCCCGCGGCACAGGACTTCTTCCTGACGTCGACCCTGATCGGTCGACCCGGCCAACCACTCGACGAACCGCGGGCGCTGGAGATGGCCGTCTACGCCATGCCGGTCGACGACGACGAACCCACCCCCTGCGGCCAGTGGGTGACCCAGGTACCGACGGGAACCCAACCGGTTTCGGCTGCGGTGGGCGGTGGCGTGACCCGTGAGGACGGCTGTACGACCGGTCCCTTCGTGGCCACGGTCGGACTGACCGGGCCGGACGACGACGTCGAGTTCCCGGTGGAGTTGGGGCTGTTCCTGGTGCCACCCAACACCGAACTCGTGCCACCCGGTCGCGACACCCAACCGGTGTCGTCGGCCGACAGCCCGGTCGGAGGTGCCTCGCACACGCTGGCGCCGCTGGTCGAACCGGGCACCTACGCCGACGCCATCCGGGCAGGTGAGCGCCAGTTCTGGGCGGTCACCCTCGAGCGTGGCGCCGTGCTGGATGCGACCCTCACGCTCCCCGGCGTCGAGGTGCCGGAGACGTTGACGACCGACGTGACCCTGCAACTCGAGAACGGTGCCCGCCAGAGCGACCCCGAAGGAGCCGCCGACGCCATCCAGCAGGCGTCGTTCTCGACCCTGGAGGGTGGGGAGGTCGCGTTGACGTCGGCACCGATCGGTGCCGACCCGGACGGTCGCGAATGGTTGCGCCTGCCCGGCGTCTACTACGTGACGGTCACGGTGGACAACGCCGGTGCTCCGGCGGCCCTGTTCGACTACGAACTCACGCTGGAGGTCTCCGGCGCGGCCGACGACGAACCCACCGCCACACCCACCTCGACGAGCACGCCGTCGCCAACGCCTTCGGCCACTGCCGCGGAGCCAACGGCCACCACGACGCCGACGTCGACAGGCACCCCGTCATCGGCCCCGGAGGACGGCGACGGCGGCGGGGGCATGCCCGTGTGGGCGTGGATCCTGCTCGGAGTCGCGGTCGTGGCGCTGATCGGTGGCGGCATCGCCTATGCGATGAACCGCGACCGCTGACTCAGTCGTCGCGGTCTCGCTGCTGCGAGCGGGGCGACGACGGGGGCGAAGCGGAGGGCGACGTCGAGGACGGATCCCCGGGCGGGGCCATCGAGTCGGCGCGGCGCGCGGCCAACAGGATGAGCCCGCCGAACAGCACCCCGGCGACCAGGCCACTGACCAGGGCAGTCATGGTCGGCACCCCCAGGAATGCGGCCATGCCGCCGATGCCGACGATGCCGATCAGGGCCGCCAGCAGGGCGGCGCGCAGCGTGCGATCCATGGGTGCTCCAGTTTCAGGTTCGGGGTCCGGACGACTCGTCGGGCGGCCCACCTCGACCGGCCAGTACGGGCAACAGGGTGACCCCGACCAGGATGCCGATCACCACGCCGGCCGTGGTCGACACGGCGACGGCGATGACCCAGCCGATGACGGCCGCCAGCGCGACAGCGACTGCGACCCCGAGCAGGCGGGAACCCGTGGAGCGTGTGGCCATGGTCGATCTACACGTCCACGGTTGCGGTGTGCGTCCGGGGTCCACGGGACGGTGCGTCACCGCATTGCGCACTTCGACAACGACACATCTACACGTCCACGGTTGCGTAGCGCGCGTTGGACTGGATGAACTCGCGCCGACTGGGCACGTCGTCACCCATCAGGATCGAGAACATCTCGTCGGCGGCTGCGGCGTCGTCCATGGTCACCATCTTGAGCGCTCGGCGATGGGGGTCCATGGTGGTCTCCCACAGCTGGTCCGGGTCCATCTCGCCCAGGCCCTTGAAGCGCTGCACGTCGACCTTGCCGTCCTTGGGCAGGTCGGCGAAGATCGCGTCGCGCTCGGGGTCGGAGTAGGCGTAGGCCACCCAGTTCTTCTTGCGTGAGTGCTTGACCTGGTACAGCGGCGGCTGTGCCAGGAACACGTAGCCGGCCTCGACCAGTTCGCGCATGTGGCGGAACAGGAAGGTCAGCAGCAGGGTCCGGATGTGGGCGCCGTCGACGTCGGCATCGGCCATCAGGATCAGCTTGTGGTAGCGGGCCTTGTCGATGTCGAAGTCGTCGGCGAACCCGGTGCCCATGGCCGTGATCAGCGCCTGCACCTCGTTGTTGGCCAGGACCTTGGGAAGCCGCGCCTTCTCGACGTTGATGATCTTGCCTCGGATCGGGAGGATGGCCTGGAAACGGCGCTCCCGAGCCATCTTGGCGGACCCGCCGGCGGAGTCACCCTCGACGATGAACAGTTCCGACTCGGCCGGATCACGCGACTGGCAGTCGGCCAGCTTGCCCGGGAGGGACGTCGTCTCGAGCAGCGACTTGCGCCGCAGGTCGCGCGCCTTGCGGGCTGCGATGCGCGCCTGTGCCTCGCCCTCGGCCTTGGCGATGATGGCCTTGGCCTCGTTGGGGTGTTCCTCCAGCCAGTGCTGCAACTGTTCGTAGCTGGCGCGCTGCACGAACGACTTGACCTCGGTGTTGCCCAGCTTGGTCTTGGTCTGGCCCTCGAACTGGGGGTCGGACACCTTGACCGAGACGATCGCCACCAGGCCCGACCGCAGGTCGTCGCCGGTCAACGACTCGACCTCCTTTGAGCGCAACAGGTTCTTGTCCTTGGCGTAGCGGTTCATGACCGAGGTCAGGGCGGTGCGGAAGCCTTCTTCGTGGGTGCCGCCCTCGTGGGTGTTGATGGTGTTGGCGAACGACAGGATGGTGTCGTTGAAGTCACCGATCCACTGCAGTGCGACCTCGACCGACATCGGACCGTCCTCGCCGATCTCCTCGTTCTCGAAGTGGATCGGGTCGTGCAGTCCGTCCTTGTTGCGGGTCGTGCGGATGTGGTCGACGAAGTCGGCCAGCCCGTTGGGGGCATGGAACTCCCAGCGACGTCGACGTCCGTCCAGTGCCGAGATGCCGTCCGGCAGCGTTGCGCGTGCCCGGCCGTCCGCGTCGCCCTCGGTGCCGCCATCACCGGCGTCGGCGCCGTCGCCGTCGGCCGAGTGGGTGCCGGCCGAATCGGCGTCGGGTGCAGCCGCGGCGGTGGCCGCGACCTCGACCATGTCCACCTCGACGCCACCGTCGATGCGGTCGTCGGTCAGGTCGAGGCGCAGACCGGCGGTGAGGAAGGCGGTGTCGCGCAGACGACGGATGATCGTGTCGAGCGTGAACTCGGTCGTGTCGAAGATCTGCTCGTCGGGCCAGAAGGTGATCGTGGTCCCGGTGTCGTCGGCGTCGCCGACCCGTTCGATGGGACCGAGCGGGAGGCCACGCGAGTAC
>DATFMD010000425.1:0-7433 GCA_035267125.1 Nitriliruptoraceae bacterium
TGCGGCCGTAGTCCCCAGGCGGGGTGCTTAACGCGTTAGCTTCGACGCGGAGATCGTGAACTGATCCCCACACCTAGCACCCATCGTTTACGGCATGGACTACCAGGGTATCTAATCCTGTTTGCTACCCATGCTTTCGCGTCTCAGCGTCAGGTAATGCCCAGAGAGCTGCCTTCGCCATCGGTGTTCCTTCTGATATCTGCGCATTCCACCGCTACACCAGAAATTCCACTCTCCTCTACATTCCTCAAGTCCAACAGTATCGGGTGCAGTTCAAGGGTTGAGCCCTTGGATTTCACATCCGACTTACTGGACCGCCTACACGCGCTTTACGCCCAATGAATCCGGACAACGCTTGCGCCCTACGTATTACCGCGGCTGCTGGCACGTAGTTAGCCGGCGCTTCTTCTGGAGGTACCGTCACTTTCGCTTCTTCCCTCCTGAAAGAGGTTTACGACCCGAAGGCCTTCGTCCCTCACGCGGCGTGGCTGCATCAAGCTTTCGCTCATTGTGCAAGATTCTCCACTGCTGCCTCCCGTAGGAGTCTGGGCCGTGTCTCAGTCCCAGTGTGGCTGTTCGAGCTCTCACTCCAGCTACCCGTCGTCGGCTTGGTGAGCCATTACCTCACCAACTACCTGATAGGCCGCGAGACCGTCCTTCACCGCCGGAGCTTTCCCACATCGACCATGCGGAAGATGTGGAGTATCCGGTATTAGCCCAAGTTTCCTTGGGTTATCCCAGTGTGAAGGGTAGGTTTCTCACGTGTTACTCACCCGTTCGCCGGTTTCCGCCTGGTGCAAGCACCAAGCTTCGTCCCTCGACTTGCATGTGTTAAACCCGCCGCCAGCGTTCGTCCTGAGCCAGGATCAAACTCTCCGTTGAGAGATCAAAACCACAAGTGGTTCTCAATCTGCTTCATCAGGAGTTCGAACTGGTCGGTGACCCCGGAATTGGGGGGTCACCAATTGTTCCCACTCTGAATGGGTTGTATAACCTCATCGATCTTTCAGGACCGAAGTCCTTCCCAATCGACGGGGCTGCATGTCACCTCGCGGTGACAGCGGCACTGGCTTTTGGCACCCTGTGCAGTTCTCAAGGAGCGGCTCGTGGCTGCGGTGTCGGGTTCCCCCCGCTCGTCGACGCCGACCTGGCGGTCGGTTGGTCCGGGGTGGGCTTCCGACGTACAGCCCGTCACTTCGATCGCAGGCAGGCACAGCCCGTACGGGTTGTTCCTGAACCGACACCGAAGTGAGCTCTCCAGCTCGAGAGCCCGAAGGCCGTCAAGCGGATTGCGCATCGTAACGTGCGCGCTCTCGTTGTGTCAAATCGCCGACGCGCTGGCCGGCGACTGTGCGTCCGGGGCGTGGTGCCCGCGGCGCTTGGAGAACAGTATCCAGTGGCGCGCCATCGTGCCCGTTGCTGCCCTGGCCTGGGCGTGTCGTTCCTGCACATGATCGATCTGGTCGGCCTATCGCAGTCAGGATGCAGAGTTCGCAGAGCGCACGCGCCCGCCTGCCAACCTTGTGAGCAGGTTCACAAGGTCGAGGTCTCATGCGACGGTGGTGTAGACCACGAGGTTGTCGACGTAGTGACCGGCGGCGCTGTCGAAGGATCCGCCACAGGTGATGAGCCGCAACTCGGGCTGCGGCTGGCCGAACCCGAACACCTCGTCGGGCAGTTCGGTCTTGGGATACTGCCCTGATCCGGTGACCACGAAGGTCACGGTGGATCCATCTGCACCATGAACGACCACCTCGTCGCCCTCGCCCAGTTCGTCCAGGCGAAAGAAGACGGCAGGGCCCTCCTTCGAGTCGATGTGCCCGGCGATCACCGCCGGTCCGATTTCTCCGGGGTTGCGCGTGGTGGAGTACCACCCCGCATCCTCCCAGGCGTCGGGCACCTCGGGATCACCGTTGCCCAGCGACAGGTCCACCAGGTCGGCATCGACGCCGATGCTCGGGATTTCGAGGCGTACTGGGTCTGCCACGCCCGTGGGCAGTTGTGGGGTGATGACGGGCTTGGGTGTCGGCGTTGCTGTCGGTGTCGGGCTGGGCTCGTCGGGCGTCGTGGACGCAGTCGACGGCACTGGTGGTGCGGGCGTCGCTGTGGAGCCGGCCAGCCCCGGGGTCATCGTTGCCGACGACTCCGGGGTGGCCGGTGCCTCCCCAGCATCCTGGGTCGAGGGAGCGCTGGCGACGCGGTCGTCGCCAGCCGGGCTCCCGCACGCCCCGGCCGCCATCGCAAGCACTGCGACGGCGGCCATGATGCGTCGTGGTCGCGTGGTTCGCGTCTTCACGGGCATCCCCTTTGGTGGTGTGACGCCAGGGTGGGGTGGACGGGGTCAGGCCTGGTCGGTCGCGGTGCGACGACGGCCGATGAACAGCCCGCCCAGCGCCACGAGACCAAGTCCTGCGGCTGCTGCACCGTTGATGCCGGTGTCAGCGGTACCACCACCACCGGTCTGGACGGGGCCCATTGCTGTTGCCGTCAACTCACCACACAGCGCGGGAGCGGTGCCCTCGCGGGGGAAGTCGTCGGTCAGCGACGAACGGGTCTCCTGGTCCATGTCCAGCATCCCGTTGCCGTTCTCGTCAAGGCCGTGCACCACGACGTGGACCTTGTCGATGTTGGGCTTGACCGCATCGGGGATCGCGATGCCGTCGCGGTAGTAGTCGATGCTCGTACCGGCCGGGTAGCGCTCGACGGCCAGTGCGGAGTCGGCCGACGTGTCGCCGTCGGTGGTCAGGGACACCTGGATGCTGCCGTAGAAGGGAATGCCCTCCACGACGTCGACCACGCCATCACCGTCGGCGTCGGCGTCCATGGTCGGGCAGGCCGATGCCTGCACCTCGTCACCATCGACGATGCCGTGGATGTGCATGGCGTGGGGGCCATCGAGGTTGAGGCCGTCTGCGTCCAGGTCGACGGCGAAGGTCTCACCGTCGTCGGACACGGTCACGGTCACCTCGCCGGAACCGCCCGAACCGTTGAGTTCGTCCAGGGTGCCGGTGTAGGACGTGCCCTCGTGGTCAGCGGCCGCGGGGCCGACTGCGAGCATCAGCGCGGCGCCAGCCGTCGCCAGGGTTGTGAGTGTCTTGCGCATGCCTTCTCCATTGGTTGGTCATAGGGGCGTGCACAAGGAGTACGCAGCCAACCCCGGCGGCGGTTTGGTGTGTGATCGAACTGATCGTCGACGTGCACGTGGTCAGCGGTCGGCTCGAGGACTGCGCCGATACGTCGACACGCCGCCGGCCTCGGGCAGCCACCACCGCCACGGTCGGTCCGGGGCCTTCGTCACGCCGACACGTGGCCCGACCATCACCACGGGGCCGGGCGTGCGCGGGAGCGCCAGCTCGAGCCGGGGATGCCCCGGGCCCAGCAGCCACGACCCGTCATCGGCAAGGGCGATGCCCATGGCGGCGCACAGGCGCCCCGGCCCTGCTGCCAACCAGTCGTCCCCGTCGCGCCCACCGCGGCGCGCCACCGCGATCGCCCGTCCGGACTCCACCACTCCCCCACGCAGCAGGACGGCCGACCCACGTCCGGGCTGGTCACACACCACGTTCGCACACACGTGGATCCCGTGGCTGCGATAGGTGTACAGGTGCCCGCCCGCCTCGTACATGACGCGATTGCGGGGCGTGGGGCCCCGAAACGTGTGGGAGGCCGGGTCATCCTGGTCGTAGGCCTCGACCTCGGTGATGCGCACTCGGACGACATGGCCATCGGCCCGGTGGGACAGCGTGGCTCCGAGAAGTCGGGGGGCCGCCGTGGGTGCCGGCTCCTGCAACAGCGCGGCCACGTCCAGCACCGCACCGGTTCCCGCAACGTCGGAGAGGTCGCCCTCGGACCCCCACTGCCACACCTGGCCTCGACCCGACGAGTTCGTCAACCGGCCCTCACTCGTTCAACCCAGTCCTCCCATGCGCCCTCCGGGCGCATGGGAGTTGCTCGGCCGGGGCCTCGCAACGTCCTGACACCCTCGTCACCCCGTTCTCACTTGATCGACCCATGCGCTGAATCGGTCCAATGGCCAGGTGTTTGCGACGGAGGAGGGTTCGAGACCGGCGCGACGAGCCTGCGCCGCGCCGTGGTGCACACGATCCAGTTCCTTGATCGCGTGCGAATCCGTCGACACCACGAAGGTGACGCCGGCGGCGATCCCGGCATGGATGACCTGCGCACTCGCATCCAGGCGCGGCAGGGCGGCGTTGACCTCGATCGCGGTGCCGGTCTCGACACACGCGGAAAAGATCGGCTCGAGATCGACTTCGATGCCGGGCCGGCGACCGAGTTTGCGGCCGGTGAGATGACCGATCACGTTGACGGCCGGATTGCGCACCGCCGTGACGATGCGCGCGGTCTGCTCCGCGACGGGACGGTTGAAGTGGCTGTGCACCGACGCGACACAGAAGTCGAAGCCGTCAACGAACGCCTGGTCGTAGTCGACCGAGCCGTCTGCGCCGATGTTCAACTCGGTGCCGTGCATCAACCTGATGTCCCCTCGTTCCTGCTCCAGGGTGCGTACGACCCGGCGTTGTTCCAGCATCTGCTCGCGCGACAGGCCGTTGATGCGCAGGTCCTCGGCGTGGTCGGTGATCGCCACGTAGGCCAGGCCCCGGTCCGCGGCTGCCGCGACCATGTCGTCCATCGTGTCGCGCCCGTCACCAGACCAGTCGGTGTGGAAGTGCAGGTCGCCACGCAGGTCCGACACGTCGAACCGGGTCGGCAGCGACGAGTCCGCGGCCTGCTCCACCTCTCCTCTGTCCTCGCGCAGTTCCGGCGTCACCCACTCGAGGTCCAGGGCCGCGTAGACCTCCTCCTCGGTGGCCGCCGCCACCACGTCGTCGGTCTCGGCATCGGCCAGGGCATACTCCGACAACTTCCACCCCCGGTCGATGGCGCGCTGGCGCAGGGCGATGTTGTGGCCCTTGGAACCGGTGAAGTACAGGAGCGCAGCGCCGAACGATGCCGGCGGCACGACACGAACATCCACGGACAGGCCGTCCCTGGTCACCGTCGAGGTCTTGGTGGCCCCCGAGCCCGTCACCTCGGCAACCAGGTCGTGCGTGCGAGCTGCCTCCATGATCGCCGCCGCGGCGTCGTCACCGTCGGCAGCAACCAGCAGGTCGACGTCACCGATGGTCTCGCTGAACCGCCGCAGCGACCCGGCCCACTCGACCTGCACTGCTCCCGGCACGTCAGCGAGGTCGGCGCGCATGCGGGCGGCCACCGGCAGCACCGACGCGATGGGGCGACGCTGTGACTTGGAGGCCAGGTGCATGCGTTCGATTGCCGACGCCAGGTTCTCGGCGGTCTTGTCCCCCAGTCCCGGCAACTCGGCGAAGCTGCCGTCGTCCAGCGCCGCTCGCAGGCTGGACAGGTCGCGCACGCCGAGCACGTCGTCCAGCAGCGCCAGCATCTTGGGCCCGACACCGGGAATGGCGAGCAGTTCCAGTTGGCCGGGCGGGTAGGTGGCCCGCAGGTCTTCGAGCTTGTCGATGTGGCCGTCGTCCACGTACTGGCGGATCTTGGCCGCGGTCGACTTGCCGATTCCCGACACCTTGGCCAATTCGGACGCCGTCATGCCGGAGACGTCGGTGGTCAGCGACTCGACGGCCCGTGCCGCCCGCTCGTAGGCCCGGACCCGGAACGAGTTGGGATCCTGCTCGTCGACCTTGGTCAGTCGCGCCAGTTCGTCGAGCAGGGCAGCGACGTCGTCGTTGGTCCGTGGCATGCCAACCTCTCGTGGTCAGGCAGGCTGTTGCGGGGCGGCCCCGGCACCAGCATCGTCAGAGCCGGCAGCGTCAGCGTCCCCGGCCCCGGCACCAGCATCGTCAGAGCCGGCAGCGTCGGCGGCCTCCAGGACCTGACGCGCCCGCCGCAGTTGCTCGGTCACGCTGCTGCGTGACGTCCCCAGCGAGGCGGTGCGACGCTCGACGGCCTGGTGCACATCCAGCATCTGGGCCACGTCCGGGTCCAGGGTCGGGTGGGCGTCCGCCACGACCTGTGGGTCGAGTCCGTCGAGGTCGCACCCCTGCTGTTCGGCCCGGCGCACCAACGATCCGACCACCTCGTGGGCATCCCGGAACGGCACGCCTCGACGCACCAGTTCCTCGGCGAGGTCGGTTGCCAGCGAGAAGCCGCCCGCAGCCGCCTCGGCCAGCCGGTCGCGATCGAAGGACAGCGACGCCAGCGTTCCGGCCAGGGCAGGAAGCACAAGGTCCAGGGTGTCGACGGTGTCGAACACCGGTTCCTTGTCCTCCTGCAGGTCACGGTTGTAGGTCAGCGGCAGCCCCTTGGTGACGGTCAGCATCGCCATGAGGTCGCCGATCACGCGCCCGGCCTTGCCCCGCACCAACTCCGCCATGTCGGGGTTGCGCTTCTGGGGCATGATCGACGACCCGGTCGAGAACGCATCACCGACCCGGGCATAGCCGAACTCCGCGGTGGACCACAGCACGATCTCCTCGCCGATGCGCGAGCAGGTGACGGCCAGGATGGCCGCGGCAGCCAGGAACTCGGCCGCGAAGTCACGACTGGCCACCGCGTCCATCGAGTTGTCGGCGACCGCGGCGAACCCGAGCGCGGCGGCGTAGTTCGCCGGATCGAGGTCGAGCGTCAGTCCGGCCAGGGCACCGGCGCCCAGCACCGAGGTGTCCATGCGTGCGCGGGCATCGACGAACCGCCCTGCATCCCGGTCCAACATCCAGAACCAGGCCAGCAGCAGGTGCGACAGCAGGACCGGTTGGCCCCGTTGCAGGTGCGTCATGCCGGGCGCCAGGGTGCCCAGTTCGCGCTCGGCCTGGGCCACGATGGCTGCCTGCACACCGCGAATGCCGGTCGTCACGTCATCACAGGCCTGCAGACAGTAGAGGCGCAGGTCGTTGGCGATCTGGTCGTTGCGGGATCGACCGGCTCGCAGCTTTCCGCCCAGTGGGCCGAGGCTGTCGACCAGCCAGCGTTCGATCGCGCCGTGGACGTCTTCGTCGTTGGCCTCGAACGCGAAGGTGCCGGCGGCGAACAATGCTCCGCACCGGTCCAGCGCTGCCTGCATGGCGGTGAGTTCGTCGTCGTCGAGCACGCCGATGCGGTGCAACTCGAGGGCATGTGCCCGGGACCCCTCGAGATCCTGGCGCCACAGGCGGCTGTCGAAGTTGGTCGAGACGCCCAGCGCCCATGCCGCGTCGGCGGGTGCCTGTCCGAATCGGGCACCCCACAACCGTCCCTGGGCGGTGGCGTCGGACGCTTCGTTCATCGCACACCCCACGACTGGACGGACACTGGCGGCACCGGTTGACCACCGGCACGGGGTGGGCAGACTAGTCATCTGCCGGCCCCTATCATCTGCCCAACCGCCCCCACGCTCACGGCAGTGACAGGATCGCCATGCGCATCATCATCGTCGGCGCCGGTGCCGTCGGCAGCTACCT
>DATFMD010000426.1:0-15220 GCA_035267125.1 Nitriliruptoraceae bacterium
AGTTCCTGGTCGAGCTGATCCTCGAAGCCGCGCGGGGCGAGGTAGGCAGTCGTCATCGGTTCGCCGGGGTCGGGGGTCGAGTTGTCGAGCGTACGTGTCGAGTGGGCGGGCCTGGAGCCCGGGAAACGGAATGTCGCACCCTTGGGGCACGATGCAACGTGATGGCTCGGAATTCAAGCGACGCGAGGTGTGCAATGACGACGATGGTGGCGACGTGGGATCCCTCGGTGGATCCCGTGGGGGAAGGTCGGCACGGCGAGGAAGTCCGCGTGGGCTCGGGCCACGCCGGCAGCAGTGCCATGACTGGTCGCGATGCGACCACTGGTCCCGGTGCGTCCCCGGTTGTCGGGGATCCTCCGGTCGCAGGTGGGTGGGAAGCCCTGGTCGAGCACGCCCGGGCCCTTGGACCAGATCCGGCCCACGCGGGCATGGATGATGCCGGCCTGGAGATGGAGGTGCGCCGTGCCGCTGGTGCGCAGGCTGCGGCGACGGCGCGGTTGCTCGCACTGGTCGGCGAGTTCGTCGCCCGGGACCTGTGGGTGGACCTGGGGATGGTCAGCCCCGGGCAGTGGCTGTCGTGGGCGATCGGGATGGCGCCGTCGACTGCCCGTGAGATGGTGCGGGTGGCGCTGGCCCTGAGAACCTTCACGGCAACCGCGGAACGATTCGCCCGTGGGGAGGTGTCGTACTCGAAGGTGCGCGCGATCACGCGGTGCGGTGAGCCCGTGCTCGAGGCGCTGTTGCTCCAGTACGCCGACAACGCTCCTGCCTCCCAGTTGGAACGGATCGTGCGGTCGTTCAGAAATCTGGAGGACGATGTGGATCCGCACGATGATCGGATGGTCGCGGTGCGCCACGGCGATCGGCACGTGACCCTGACGGTGCGGTTGCCGGTGGAGGTGGGCCTCGAGGCCGTGGCGTTGATGGATCGGCTCGTGCAACGCCTCGACGACGAATGCCAGCCAACGGATGGCGAGTTGCCCGCTGCCCACGAGGTGCCGGTGGATGCCGCAGCCAGGCTCGATCCGATGTCGGCGCGGCGGGCCGATGCCGTGGTACACGGGTTGCGTCTCGCGGTGGATCACCTGGACTCCGACCTGTCCGCCGCGGCCCGGACCACGCTCGTGCTCGTCGGCGACCTGGACTCGACGATCGACCAACTCGCCGTTTCCCATGGCGGCGATCATGATCCGGACGCCACGACGGTGGTCCATGGCCGTGACCGCCGGGCATCGACGATCCCGGGGTCCGACTGCTCCCAGGGCGCTTCCGCGGAAGCGCCTGCGGGGGATCCGCAGCAGTCGTTCATCGGAGTGCGACTTGCTGGATCTCCAGCGTGTTCCCCGTCGGGCTCGGTGACGGGGGCGCCTGATGTCACGGGGTCCGTGGATGGTCCACCGCGTTCTCGAGCGCGCCCACCAGGGGACTCGGTGACGCTGCGAACCGAGTCCGGGAGTCCCGTTCGGCTTTCGAGGCGTGCGGTCCGGGCCCTCGCGTGCGATTCCCAACTCCGTCGGGTGGTCACGGCAGGGGAAACGCCGGTCGACGTGGGCCGTACCCATCGCCTCGTGACATGGCGACTCCGCGCAGCACTTCGTGCCAGGGACGGGACCTGTCGCTTTCCCGGGTGCGCCGCGACCCGCCACCTGCACGCGCACCATGTCACCCACTGGGCAGACGGCGGGCCGACCGACATGGCCAACTTGGTGCTGCTGTGTGGCGCCCACCACCGATTCGTGCACTCACGCGAATGGGTCGTCGAATCGTCCGACGGCGCCGGGTGGACCTTTCGGGCTCCGGATGCCGCGCACCCGTTGCCATCGGCGCTGCAGCTGGAACCCCCGCCGGTTCCCGCTTCCGCGGAAGCGGCACGGGGTCACGACCCGTGGGCGCTGCAGCCGGCCGGGTGGGACGGGGATCGCCTCGACCTGGACGCGGCGCTGAACATCATGTGGCAGGAACTGGGCCGCCTGCCCGGAGGCCATCGACACGATCGGATGGCACCAAGGGTGTTACCGGTGACGAGATGAAGGGTCGCGCCAGGGAAGCCGCCGACGACTTCCTGACCGTGCCGGCGAAGGTGAGATGCAGCCGGGCCCCGCGGCCGCTGTGGGAGTTCAGCCAGGTCGTGCCGGTTTCGTCGAGGACGGCGCGGTGGAGGACGGCGCGGTGTGCGTCGCTGGTGTCGATGGCGTGTCCAGCGCTCGGGCATGGGCGGCGACGATGTGCCGGGCCGGATCATCACGGCCGAATACTGCAATGGCCAGACGCCCCAGCAGGCCAAGCATGGTGGTGCCGGCGAAGGTGAGCTGGAGGCGGGCGCCACGGTCGGTGGGAGACACCCGCCAGGTCATGCCGAAGTCGTGCAGGACGGCCCGGTATCGCAGGGGGTAGGTGGAGACGTCGACGTCCATGCGGTACGAGAGGCCGGGTGCGACCAGCGTGCAGGTCTCGGACCACTGCCGTCCAGCGTCGTCGGTGCATGTGCGCACCATGCCGTCTGCCACCTCGCCGTCGGTTGCGACATGGGCCAACCCGGGGGCTGCGTCGGCATGGCCGGCGGCATCTGCGACTCGTGACCAGGCCTGGGCAATGGTTGTGTCGGCCTCCTCGGCCGCCGTCATGGTGACGGGGCGCAGCCCGAGTGCCGCGCCGTTGCCTGCTCGTCGCAGTCCGACCGTCTGCACGATCGCGAACCCGGCCACGACCACGCTGGACGCCACCAGTGGCCCCGCTGCCGCTGCTGGGAGCAGGTCAGTGGCAATCACGACGCCCGCAGCCACGACCCACGCGATGTCGGCCACGATGGTGATCCGGGCGGCCTGGCGGATCACGGTTGGCTGCGCCAACACCGCCAGGATCACCACGGCGAAGCCCACCAACCCGACGCCCAACCCTGCCAGGATGGCCGCGTGCAGGTCGAGGACACCGTCGAGCCAGGGCGCGCCGAGCACCAACGCTGCGCCTGTCAGGCCCGAGAACAGCGCGTTGGCAGACATGGCATCCGCAAGCAGGATCCCGCCGTCGCCGCGGCGGTCGCTGCCGCGGTCGTGCCCATGGGCGACGCCGCGGTCGCCATCCAGTGTTCGACCCCGTCGGGCCGTGGTCGGGTTCAAGGTTGATTGCATTGGTGTGTTCCGTTCACAGTCCTGGTGCCGGCATCCGTGCCGGACGTGGTCAGCCGGCGAGGCACGCGCCCGGCCGGTGGAACCACTGTTGCGGGACGACGCGCCGACGCAATGACCTCGGAGGTCATCGAGGACGTGACCTGTGAGTCGTAGGCTCATCCTGGACGAGAGGTGACCGGATGGGCACGAGCGCGACCTCCACGACCACGACTGCCGGTGCGCAGGCATCCGGTTTCGGTGGCGAGCTGCGACGGTGGCGTGACGAGCGGCGCCTGAGCCAACTCGACCTGTCATTGGTTGCTGACGTGTCACAACGTCACGTCAGCCACCTCGAGACCGGCAAGTCCATGCCCAGTCGTGCCATGGTGCTGCGCCTGGGCGCCGCCCTCGGCCTCCCGCTGCGCGCTCGCAACGACCTGCTGCGCACGGCTGGCTTTGCGCCGGCCTACCCGCAGCGCCGGCTCGACGATGCCGATTCGCGTGCGATCCGGCGTGTCCTGGTGCAGGTGCTCGAGGCCCACGAGCCGGCACCGGCCTACGTCGTCGACCGAGGCTGGAATCTGGTGCTGGCCAACGACGCCACGGCGCGGCTCATGGCGATGCTGCCCGATCCGGCCGCGGCGGCAGGGGCGGCCGGGGGCAACGTGCTGCGACTGCTGCTGCACCCCGACGGTCTGCGCCACCATGTCGTCAACATCGACGAGGTGAGGGTGGTGCTGCTGGGCAGGTTGCGGCGGGAACTTGCCGAGCACGGCGGGGCAGACGATCTGGCGTCCCTCCTGGCGGAACTCGAGCCGATGGCATCCGGGTACACGATCCGCCCGACCGAGCCAGGAGCCCGGGATCTCGCAGTGCCCTTGCACCTGCGCCTCGGCGGCATGGACCTGCGGTTCCTGACGATGATCGCCACGATCGGGGCGGCCCACGATGTCACCGTCGAGGAACTGCGCATCGAGACCCTGCTGCCCGCCGACGACGCCACCCGCGACACCCTGCTCACCCTGGCCGGCAGGTGAAACCTGCGTGTCCGGCAAGGCCGTCGGACGTCAGGGCTGCTCGCGCGTGCGTTCCAACGACCACAGCGTGACCTTGCCGGTGCGGCCCCTGATCGTGGTGGTGTCGTAGGCCACGATGTCGTCGGGTTGCCGGGACAGGCGCTGGCGGGTCTCGTCGGCGACGAGCAGGGCGAACGGTGCCTGCTTGGTCAGACCCTCGATGCGCGCGGCGGTGTTCACCGCGTCGCCCACGACCGAGTACTCCAACCGTTGTTCCGAGCCGAGGTTGCCGGCCGTGACAGGGCCGGAATTGAGCCCGATGCCCATGCGGAGCCGGTCTCCGCCCAGGCGATCGGCGAGCGCATCGTTGACGTCCTGCAGACGTTCCAGCATGGCGATGGCGGCCGCGAGTGCACGATCGGCGTGGTCGTCGCTCGCCTCGGGAACGCCGAACACTGCCATGATCCCATCGCCGAGGTAGCCGGTGACGACGCCGCCCTCGGCGATGATCACGTTTGCCATGGCGCTCAGGTAGTCGTTGAGCACGCGTACGACCTCGTCGGGCGTCCGTGTCTGGGACATCGTCGTGAAGCCTCGCAGGTCGCTGAACAGGATCGTTGCGTCCCGGTCGATCGCGCGCAACAGGTCGCCGCCAGTGCGGTCCTCCCGGACGGCATCCTGCGCCACCACCTCGGGCACGTACCGCGAGAAGGCGCGCAACAGGCGGGCACCTCCTCGGGCCTCGGTGACATAGCCGCTCGCGCCGACAGCCACCGCCGCGACCGTCAGGCCGAGCAGCACCGGCAGTACCGGGACCAAGAGGTCGGCGTGGAAGGCCACCAGCGACGCCACCACGTACAGCAGTGCCAGGCCACCGATCGCGGCCAGTGCCGGTCCCGTCCGCAGCCTGATCACCGCCAGTGGCAGCAGGCACAGGGCCAACACGATCCCCAGGCGCAACGGCAGCGGGAGGGTCGCAAGCGGGAAGTCGTCCAGGACCGTGGCCACGGCGGTCGCGTGGATCTCGGTCCCGCTGACGTGTTCGGCCAGGGGTGTGGGGAAGCGGTCCTGGAGGGCCGGGGCGGTCGGGCCGACCAACACCACGCGTCCCCTGACGGTCCCCGGGTCGACGTCGCCGCGGACCACGTCGGTCCAGGACACGGTGGACACGGTCCCCGCGGGTCCGCGGTGGTCGATCGTGGCCCCCTCCTCCCCGAACTCCTCGACCGCGACGTCGACCCCGGTCGCGGCCCGAGCGGCGACCACGGCAATCGTGGGCACGACACCGGCGTCGAGCTGCTCGTCGACGGCGCGTTCCTCGTCGTCGTCATCCTCGCTCGGCAGGATCGTGTGGTCGATGCGTCGAACGACACCGTCGTCATCGGGGTCGAAGCGCGCGTCGGCTGCCTCGACGCCCGGCAGGTCGAGGGTGCGTGGGCCGCCCAACACGGCCGGACTCCCATCCGGCGTGGTGCGGGCCGTCGCAAGCACGATGGCGTCCGTGCGCGTCAACTCGGCCATGAAACGCTCTGCGCCCGGGGCGTCGTCGCCGGGGCCGAAGGGGACGTCCAGCACGATCACCGCCGCTCCCGCGTCCCGCAAGTGGGCAACCACGTCGGCGAAGGCGCCCAGTGAGAACGGCCACGGATCGGGGGTGGCGGCGAGGGTGGCGGCGTCGACAGCCACCACGGCGACGTCGGTCGGTGACGGCTGGGTGCCTCGGACCCGGAAGCGTGCGTCGACGGTCAGCAGTTCGGCCTCCTCGAAGACCTCGCCGGCCGTGAGGGCTGTCGTCACGAGGGCGAGCGCGACCAGTACCAGTGCGAGGAGTCGGTGGGAGCGGCGTCGCGGTCCGCGGCGACGCGTCTGTGCACCGAGCCCCGGTCGGCGTCGGCGGCGCCCCACTGGCCGCGTCGCTGCCGGTCTCGCCGGTGGCGGTGTGGCGGAGTCGTTGGGGAGGTCGCTCACGCGCGCTGTCCGACGTGGGAGGAGGGTGGTCGCGCTCCTGTCGCCGACTCGGGTTGAGTCGCCCACCAGCGCGCCACGTCGTCGCCGACCACCTCGTCGCCGCGCGCGGCGATGTTGGCCACGTCATCGAAGTCGAGCAGTCCGATGTCTGGCAGGTCGAGGTCCAGGTACAGGTCGACGTCACCAGCGGCGGCGTGGCGACGGGAGTCGCGCGACGACGCCGTGACCGTGCTCGCCACCAGCACCTTCAGCGCGCTGGGCACGCGCTCGTTGCGGAGACCGGGGACGAGCGACCGACCAAGTCGGCCCCACCCGGACTGGACGGGCGCGAAGGCGTCGTGTGCGCGCGGGCCTCGCCCGGTGGCCACGTCGACCGCGACCACGCGGCCGCGTGGTCGCATGCGCCGCATCGGCGTCACGGGGAGGTTGTTCGTGCAGCCGGCGTCGACCAGCACGTGGCCGTCACGGTGGACGGGGGGCAACACCCCGGGGATCGCCACACTCGCTCGAACCGCGTCGGAGAACGACCCGCGCGCGTGGACGACCTCGTCCGAGGCGGTCAGGTCGGTGGACATCACGAGGGTCGGGACCCAGGCGTCCTCGATGTCGCCGGGCACGTTGTCCTCGATGGCTCGAGTGATGGAACGTCCGCGCAGCAGGGACACCGCTGGCAGGGTGTAGTCGAGGAGTCCGTCGAAGATGCTCCGACAGCGCTGTTCGAGTTCGTCGACCGGCCAGGCGTGGGCAGCTGCCACCGACATGGCCGCACCCATGCTCGATCCGATCACGGCGTCGACGGGGACCGCCTGTGCCGCCATGGCGCGCAGGACGCCGATGTGGGCGAATCCCTTCGCGCCGCCACCCCCGAGCACAGCGGCGACCGGGCGTCCGAAGACGGTGCGCGCCACCCGTCCCGCCGAAGCCGGGTCGTCATCGCGAAGGTGCAGGTGCACGTCGACGGTGCGGCGGTCGAGCCAGGCAGCCGTACCCGACGGCAGGGTGGTGGTCGCCGGATGGCGGAGCAGGAGGGTGGTGCGCGGACGACCACGGCGGCGGGGCAACTGGTCCAACCGTGCCTGCTCGGCGGCGGAAACGGTGGGGTCGGCCGACGCGTCGACAGCCAGCACGACCTCGTCGGCGTGGCCGAGCGTGCGTTGCGTCCATCCGTCGACCGCTCCCTCGTCGTCTGCGAGCAGGACGACGTCGTGCGCGTCCTCGAGCTCCTCGAGCCATGTCGAGAGGCCTCGTGTGGTGTGCTCGAGGCCCTGGCCCAGGTCGTCGCGGGTCACGCCGCACGCCTCCACCGCATCCCGGGCGGTGACCACGAGCCCCGCGCGTGTTTCACTCGCGGCGAGCAGCCGACGAGCGAGACGGGTGGAGCCGGCCGGGTCGTGGAGGTCGTGGACGTAGACCGATCGGCAGGCGAGGCCACGCGTGTTTCGCTCGGGCGAGAGCAAGCGGTCCAGGAGGATCCTGGTGGCACGCAGCGCGACGGCAGGTTCGTCGTTGCTCAACCGGTCCCAGTCCTGGCGCTCGACGACTGCCAGCTCGGTGTGTCGTGCGGCGACGACGCCCAGGGAACGTGGTCCATCGCGCAGGAGTCCGAGCTCCCCGACCAGCGCCCCCCGGTCGAGCTCGCGGACGACCGTGCCCCCGAGTTCGTCGACCGCGTGCAGTCGGCCATTCAGGACGAGGTAGGCAGCGTCGGAGGGGTCGTGCTGCTCGAACAACACGTCGCCCGGCCGCAGGCTGCGACGAGTGGCCTGCTGCGCCAGCGCGTCCACCGCCGCATCCTGGCCAAGCACCTGACGCAGGGCGGCCGCGACCGTGTCGTGCCACCCGACCGGCAAGGCGTCCACGTCGGCGTCGACCATGGAACTCCCACCTCCCCGATGCCTCAACGCGCCGGAGGCTATCCGATGGTGTCGTCCCGGCCTCCGCGTCACTGCCAGGCGGTTCGCGGTCCGATGCGACGGCCATTTGTGAGCATGTCGACCGTTGTCGTCCGTCTCGAGCGTCAACCCACAACGCATGTTCCCGGGCCTTCATCGAGCGGGATGCCATCTGTGGCGGCGCCGCGAGTGCGGCTGACGCTGGACCACGCATCCAATCGCCGCCTGGGCCCACCGCGACGCGCTCGTCACCGGGCACGTGTCGTTGCAGGAATGGCGCTCGCGATTCCGCCCTGCCACAACACGACGTCCTGTTGGTCGATGGTCGCGAAGCGCTCCAAGTGGTTGGGCCGCAACAGGTGCGGGCGACTTGGACAAGCATCGGTCACCTCCCCGCCCCGCGCTTGGGCATCATCTGGAGATTCCCTGAGAAGATTCGTTGACCGTGGGCGAAGTTGGCCCCGTTCGGGGGACCTTGGCCGATTCGTCGGTCTAGAGTTGGCCAACCCGCCGAGTTGAGGATCACCATGGACGCCACGCCGGACCCCACCCCGAACCAGCCCGCACCAATGGGCCAGCAGCAGGTCGCGCTGGTGCAGGAGAGTTTCGGACGTGTCGCACCGGCCGCCGACGCCGTGGCCGACGCCTTCTACGACCGCCTGTTCGAGATGTCACCGGACGTCCGGACACTCTTCCCCGACGAGATGGGGCCGCAGAAGAAGAAGTTGATGCAGATGCTGGGCATGGCGGTCGCCGGGCTGGACCGGCCTGATGAGGTGGTGCCCGTCCTGCAGGGCCTGGGCTCCCGTCACGCCGACTACGGCGTCGAGGAGCGCCACTACGGCGACGTGGGGGCTGCGTTGCTGCACACCCTCGAGGGCGGGCTCGGCGAGGAATGGACCCCGGATGTCCGGGACGCGTGGGTGGCCACCTGGGGGCTCGTGTCCGGCGTGATGATCGAGGCACAGCGAGCGGCTCCGACCTAGAAGGAGCGCAGGCAACCGAGGCGGGAGGCAGTTGGATGGCGACGACCACGGTCGTGTCGCGCACGTTCCTGTTCACCGACCTCGCCGTGGTGCCGGACCCCGACGATTCGGATCCCGACACCATGGCCCTGGCCGTCCGGCGCCACGTCGGCCAGGTCGAAGCCGCAGTGGTCGCGCACGGTGGTCGCGTGATCCGACCTGGACCCGACGGGGTGGGGGCCGTCTTCGAGGCGCCGATGCCTGCGCTCCTGGCCGCCCGCGACTTGCTGGCTGCGGGTGCAGCCCGCGAGGGTGGTGACCCGTCGCCACAGTGGTTGCCCGTCGGCCTTGCCGTCCATGCCGGTTCGGCGCGCCGGGTGGGGACTGACTGGGTGGGCCCTGCCACCCATGAGTGTGCTCGGTTGGCGCGACTGGCAGTCGGTCTGGGCAGCGACGGGGCGCTGGTCTCGGGCACGGTCGTGTCCCACCTGTCGGACGACGAGCTGCCGAGCGGCGTTGACCTGGTTGAACTCGGCGAACGCGACGTGCCGGGTGCGGGGCGACTTCACCTCCACCGGCTGCGCCGGCCCGAATCGGCTGCAAGTGGTGCGGGGGACGAGCCCGCATTGGGGTCGACGCGCGCGTCGCCGCTGCAGCGGATCCCTGCGGCGGTGGGTCGTGGCGACGTGCATGCGGTCCTTCGGGACCTCGTGACGCAACCACCAGATGGCGGCCGGGTCGTGTTGGTCCAGGGCGAGGCGGGCATCGGCAAGACCGTCCTTTGGCGCGACGCGCTCGTGTCGGCGCAACTCCACGGCATCCGTGTGTGGCGAGCCGTGGCCAGTCCACCTGGTTCGCAGCGACCGTTCGGCGTGCTGGCCGACCTGCTCGCCGACGTCGCGGAGGACGACCTCGCCAGCCTGCCGGATCTCCAGCGCCAGGCCCTCGAGGTCGTCCTGCATCGCCGTCCGTCCGAGGAAGCCACGGCGGACTGGGTGGTCGTGGCCACCAGTCTCCGCCGCCTTGCGGCCTCGCTGGCCGAAACCGCGCCGCTGCTGGTGGCGGTCGACGACCTGCCCTGGGTCGACGAGGACTCCACACGAGTCCTGGCCCACGTCCTTCGTCGCTCCGACCGCGTCGGGGCCTGCCTGCTGGCGACCGAGCGGACCGGGGTCGGCGAGCCCACCGCCGGGTGGGTCCGCGACCTCCTGCTGCCGACGTCGCGAATCGTCGTCGACCCCATGGACGATGACGGCCTCGTCGACGTGGTGCGTGCGGCCGGGCTGGCCAGCGATCGACCTGATGCATCTCTTCGACGCGTCGTGGAACGTGCCGACGGCAACCCGCTGCTGGCCCTCGAACTCGTTCGGGCCCGCACCGACGGCGACGACGTGGGGTTGGAACGCGACGAGCGCATCCGCGGATTGGTGGCGCGACGGCTCGACGGCGTGTCAGCCTCGACCCGAGACGTGCTTGCCCTGATGGCCCTCGACACGACCGGGTCCGTCGACGTGCTGGTCCGGGCGGTCGGAGCCAGTGGCGGGTTGGCCGAGGCGCTGGACGAGGCCGAGTCCGCGGGGCTCGCCGTGCCTGACGCCGGACGAATCCGGTTCGCGCACCCGCTGCACGGCCACGCCGTCCGGTCACTGCTGGACGCGCCGGCCCGTCGCATCGTGCATCGGCGTCTCGCGGGCGTCGTCCATGACGAGCTCGGTCGGGCACACCACCTGGCCCGGGCCACCACGCTGCCCGACCCGGAGGTTGCCGGCGAACTCACCCAGGCTGCGCAGACCGCACAGGCGAGTGGGGCCGGATCGGAGGCGGCCAACCTTGCCCAGCGTGCCTTCGAACTGACACCGAGCGATGATCCGGACGCCGCCGCCGAGCGCGGGCTGATCGCGGTCGCCGCTGCACTCGACATCACCGAAGAGGCTCGCGCCCGGGCCATGCTGGAACGCCTCGCTGGACTGGACCTTTCCGTGGACGCCAGGGCACGACTGGAGCTGGCCCGATTGCGGTGGTTCGTCATGGAGGTCGAGGACTACGAGCAGACGACCACGTGGCTGCTGGCACAGGACGGGTTGGCACCCGACACGCGCCTGCGGGCGACGCTGATGCGGGCGTCCGGCAAGCTGCTGGGCGGCGACCTGTCGGGGTGCGCCCACATCGGCAGGGAGGCACTGGCCCTGGTCGGGGACTCCAACGACCACCTCCTGCGCGCCCAGGTCCTCGGTGAGCTCGGACAGGTCGAGGACCTGCTCGGACTCCCGATCGGACGGGACCGGCTGCGAGAGGCCTGGCGCCTCGCCGGAGACGCACAGACGTCGCCCGGGCCGGTCGGGACCTACGATGCGCCGCGGACGGCCCTGGGATTGTCCTCGCTGTACCGGGATGACGTGCCGGCGGCTCGCGAGCACCTGGAGGCGCAGTTGGTGCTTGCCCGCGACCGGGGCCAGGATCCGTCGATCGTGTCGTTGAGCCTGCACCTGGTGGAGGTGGAGGTGCGGGCAGGGCGCCTCGACGTCGCCGACGAGCACCTGGCCACGATGGACGCCACCGCGACGGACGAGGACGCGCAGGTCTCGCCGGGACTGCAGTACGCCCATGCCCTGGTGGCCACGCTGCGCGGCGACGAGGCAACGACGATCAGCCATGCACGACGAGGGCTCGTTGCGGCCCGTGATTCCGGCCAGGACCTGTGGGCGCTCGGAAACGCCTGGGCACTGGGCCACCTCGCGTTGTCCCGTGGCGAGGCTCGAGCGGCAGATCGACACCTGGCCCCGCTCGCCGAACTCGGCCGCCGGCTGGAGATGGCACCCGTGGTGCATCGGGTGGCCGCTGACGTCGCCGAGGCAGCCGTCGCGGTCGGTGACCTCGACCGGGCGCAACGACTCATCGAGGAGCTCGAGGCCGTGGCGTCCTCGTCGCCGGGGAACTGGACGGCCGTGGTCGCCGCCCGGGCCCGGGCTCGACTGGCATTGGCCCGCGACGACGTCGACCGGGCGGACACGGCGATCGGCGAGGCACTCGCTGCGGCCGGCGACCTCCCGGATCCGCACGAGCGGGCTCGCGTCGACCTCGTCGCCGGGGCGCTGCGCCGTCGCCAGGGACATCGGGCCATGGCCCGCGACCACCTCGAGCGTGCAGTTGCCGTCTTCGACGACATGGGCGCCGAGTCCTGGGCCGAGCGGGCACGGGCGGAGGAGGCGCGCATCAGCGGCCGTCCGCGCAACGACGACTCCGGCCTGACCGAGACCGAGCAGCAGGTCGCAGAACTCGCGGCCTCGGGCCTGACCAATCGCGAGATCGCGACGCGCATGTTCGTGAGCCACAAGACGGTGGAGCACAACCTCACGAGGGTCTATCGCAAGCTCGGCATCCGCTCCCGCACCGAACTGGCGGCTCGCGGCATCGCGACCGGCTGACCCGGGCCGAGCGCCGGAAGATCGAACCTCGGGGGAACCCCCGATGCCCCGCATTCGTGGTCGTCCATAGCGTCTGGGACGCAACGATGAACCCGGTCACCGAGCCGGTCACGACCACAGGGAGCACCACCATGCGACTCATCATCCTCGGGCTGATCGCAGCCCTCACACTGCTCGCCGTTCCCGCCGCATCCGCGGCGTCCGCACCGTCGAGCCCACACCAACTCACGTTCACCAAGACGGACCTCGAGGGCGACTTCGTCTGGGACGGGTCGGTCGACGGTGACACGGTGGGCGGGCTCCAGACCCGACTCACTGCCGCCCGTCCCGCCGGTGAAATCCTGCACGTCGAGTTCGACTGGGAGATCGACGCCGGCGACGAGTCCTTCGTCGCACACCTCGTCGGCACCCTGAACCAGCGCACCGGTGCCGTCGTCATGAACGGCGAGGTCGTCGAGGGCTTCATGCTCGGTGCCAGGGTGCACGAGCGGGGTCAGCTGACCGACCCCGGAACCTCGGAGTTCCAGGGCACCATCACCATCCTTCCCGCCACCGGCTGACGCCGGACCCAGGCGACGCGCGGGGGTCGATCCGGTCCTCGGAAGGGGCCCCGTCGCCACGGGTCCGAGGCCGGAACGCAGACACCCCCGCCGCACACGCGGCGGGGGTGTCGTGGTGGCCGAGCGTGGTTTGCGCAGCCCCGAATGCTGGTGTGCAGGGCACCGATGCCCCTGGAGTTCGACGTCACCGCAGGTGCGACAGGTTCCGTCGGATCGTCGGGAGCGTCGTTCGCGGCCAGTGCTGATGCCACGGCCAGTCCTGCGGGTCCGAAGCTCGCAGGGCGCGCGACAGGTCAGGCGAGGCCCCGGATGCAGCGCATGGCCGGGACTGGTGAGCCTGACAGGATCTCGCCGGTCGTTTCGTCCGCCCACAGCCGGATCGTGACCGAGAAGCGCTCACCCGTGTCGGGGTGGTGCAGTCGATGCTTGACGTTGACACGCTCGAGGCCGTGGTGGTGGATGCTGGTCTGGTGACCGGTGCCGACGAACCCGTCGGTCTGGGTGAGTTCCGAGGAGAGCACGCGCACCTTGACGTTGGGGTGCTCGTGGGTCGCGATGGTGAAGACGATCGTCACGGTCTGCACCTCGCCCGGTCGACACGGGTTCGGGACGTCCTCGTGAACCAGGATCGTCGTGGACTCGGTGGGGGCGTCGGCCGACGCAGCCATCGGTACGAGCAAGGCCAGGAGGGCAATGGCAAGAATGGTGCGGAGTCGTCGGAACGTTGACATGGGTGGTCCTCTTGTCGGGATCGCCGTGATTCGGCGCTTCCAACTGTCCGGACGGGGCGTAAGCGGACCGTATGTCCATGCCCACATTGGCCACGGACGATGCAGGCCTCGCGGTGGCGCCGACCAGTTGCCAAATGCGTTAGTGTCCACTAACGTGTTGCTGCATGACGGACGCGCTCGCCGCAGTGGCCGAACCCAACCGCCGACGCATCCTGCAGTTGCTGGCGTCGGGCCCGCGAACCGTCAGCGAACTGGCCGACGAGTTCACGACCACCCGGTCGGCGACCTCCCAGCACCTCGCCGTGCTGCGGCAGGTCGGACTGGTGGCAGCGGACAAGGTCGGTCGCACGCGGGTCTACAGGGTCGAACCGGGGGGCCTTCGGCAGTTGCAGGTCGAGATCGACCGCTTCTGGACCCACGAACTGGACCAGTTGGCAGCGGACGCCAGTGCCATCGCGCAGCGGCGGCGTCACGGACCGGGCAAGGAAGAGGCATGAGTTACACGAGGACCGTCACCCTGCAGGTTCCCGCCGCGGAGGCATTCGCGCTGGTCACCGAGCCGGAGCGACTCCGACGCTGGTCGTCGATCACCGCGCTGGTCGACCTGCGGGCGGGCAGCGATTTCAGGTGGACGGTGACGCCCGGCCACATCGCCGCCGGCAAAGTCCGGGAGGTGGAACCCGGTCGGCGGGTCGTGCTGGGATGGGGATGGGAAGACGCGGAAGACCTCCCGCCGGACGCCTCCACCGTGACCATCACGATCACGCCGACCGATGGCGCTTCCTCCACGGTCACGTTGGAACACTCAGGGCTGACTCCCGAGCAGGCCGAGCGCCATGCAGTGGGATGGACCCACTACCTCGACCGACTCGAGCAACTGGCAGCCGCTGGCGATGCCGGCCCCGACGAATGGGTTGCCGTCCCTGATCCGCTCGACGCCCTGGGCGTGGCGGAGGCCACCCTGGCCAGCCTGTTGCGAGTCCTTCGTGGTGTCACCGACCAGGATGCCCCGACGCCGTGCGACGAGTTCGACGCCCACGCATTGGCCCTGCACCTGTTGGGGTCCATCCGGCAACTCGGTGGCCTGGCGGGCACCGAGGTCTCCGACCCGCCAGACGGGACGTTGGAGGACCGCGTCGCCACCGTGGCCGGTCAGGCGCTGGAGTCCTGGCGCGCACGCGGCACCGGCGGGACCGTCGAGGGTCCTGGAGGCAAACGTTCAGCCACGTGGCCGGTGACGGTCCTGGCGATCGAGTTCCTGTTGCACGGCTGGGATCTTGCCGAGTCGAGCGGCCAGGCGATCGACGTGTCCGACGAGGTCGTGACCTGGCTGGACGAGCAGGGCAGGGCACTCATCGCGCAGGGCCGTGAGGGCGGTGTCTTCGGTGCCGAGGTCACCCCGACCACGGACGCCGCGCTGTCCCGCCTGGTCGCGTATTCCGGCCGTCGACCGCTCCCATCCTCGTCGCCCTGACCCTCAACGCCCTGACCCTCAACGCCCTGCCTCCCAACGCCCTGGCTCCCAACGCCCTGGCTCCCAACGCCCTGGCTCCCAA
>DATFMD010000427.1:0-6977 GCA_035267125.1 Nitriliruptoraceae bacterium
CCACACCCTCGCCCCACGACCCAGCGTGCGCACACACGACGGCATCTCGTCCCACACGCGCACACCACCCCCCACGCCCACGCCCCACGACCCAGCGTGCGCACACACGACGGCATGCCGTCCCACATGCGCACACCACCCGTGCGGGAACCCCCGTCGTCGCCGGTGCCGGTCGCATCTACGAGGCCGTGGTGGCGGCACGCGGCCGCCGTCCACGCAACGACCTGTACCACGCCGCCCTCCAGGTCCATCTCGACGGGCGGCGGTGGGTGATCGAATCTGCACCGGTGTGGGACCGACCCGAAACCGACCGCGGTGTCGTTGCCACTGGACCGGTCGGAATGGCCTGGCTGGGTCGGTGGAACGTGTTCCGCTACGAAGTGCGGCGCTGGCGTGACGGTGTCATCCCCGACCTTGCCGCCGCCGTGGACAGCCCGCGGCGGATGAGTGCCGACCGTCAGACCGCCACGCTCGTCCTCGACTGCGCTCCCCGGTTCCCGGCGGCCACCTGGGGTCGGGACGAACAGCATGCCGGCGCCATGTGGAACTCCAACTCGCTGATCGCGTGGCTGCTCACGGTGAGTGGCCACGACGTCGAGGCAGTCGCGCCCCCACCGTGTGGCCGGGCACCAGGCTGGTCGTCGGGCGTCGTCGTCGTTCGAAGAGGCATCGACCCGACCGTGACACGGGCACACTCGAGCCACGACGACAGGCGAGCAGATGGACGAGCCCGACACCGACAGTGACCTGCCGTTGCCGCAACGGGCGATCCGTCAGGTTGCGATCTCCCCTGTCGGGATGTGGGCCACCAGTCGCTGGCTGTACCGCATCGACAAGGTGGTCCATCGCCGCACCGACGGGCGCCACACCCTCACCAGTTTCATGACCGGGATGCCGATCGCCATGGTCACGACGACGGGTGCCCGCAGCGGCCAGCGGCGCGTGTCACCACTGATCGCCCTGCCGACCGATGACGGCGTCGCGGTCGTCGGGTCCAACTACGGCGGCGACCACCACCCGGGATGGGTGCACAACCTGTGGGCCGATCCGCACGGCAGCCTGACCGTCGACGACGAGACATGGAACTTCGAGGCAGTCGAGGTGGAGGATGACCGTCGCGCGGAGATCTGGGATGCCTTCGCCCGCGCATGGCCGGGCTACGCACGCTACGAGGAGCGGGCCGCGCCTCGCCGCATCGCCGTGTTCGACCTCCAACGGCGGTGAGCGTCCGCACGGTCGCCCGGCGCATCACCACACGGTCGCCCGGAGCATCATCGCACGGTCGCCCGGCGCACGTCGGACGGCTCATCGATCGCCCGTCACAATCGGGCATGTGCTCGTGCAGCCGGGCCAGGCTCCGTGCACGCTCGTGCACGTCGGCAACCGTCGCGGCATTTTCGTCTCGTGTCCTGGCGAGATCGAATCTGTCCCACCAATTGACGCCCGCATCCGGCTGGCTAGAGTCTGACGAGCCATCGGCACTTCGGCCGGGTGGCTGGGGCGACAGGATGCGGCATGGGATTCCGACGAACGACTCGAGTGGTGGTCACGGGTGCGACCGTGGCTGCCGTGGTGACCATGGCGGCCGTCGCGCAGGCTGCGCCGGGGGATCCGGGACAGCCCCGCTACGAGGCCGGACCCGAGGGTGTGGGAGATCCCTACTTCCCGCTGGCCGGCAACGGCGGCATCGACGTACTGCACTACGCACTCGACCTCGACTACCTGCCGCCCGACCCGGACCCGGCACCACTGGAGGGCACGCTGGCAGGGGTCGCGACCATCGAACTGCGGGCAACGGCCGACCTCGACCAGTTCAACCTCGACCTGCGCGGACTGGACGTCGAGTCGGTGGTCGTTGACGGCAAGGCGATGGCCCACAGCCAGACCGACAACGAGCTGATCATCACGCCCCGCCCCAAGCTCAAGGCCGGTCACGACGCAACCGTGGTCATCACCTACGGCGGGACGACCATCCGCCCGGAAGACATCGAGGGTGCCCTGTACGGGTGGGTGACGACGCGCGACGGCGCCATGGTCGTCAGCGAGCCGGACGGCTCGGCGACGTGGTTCCCGGTCAACGACCATCCCACGGACAAGTCCAGCTACGAGTTCGCCATCACGGTGCCCGAGGGCCTGGTCGCCGTGGCCAACGGCAACCTTGTCGGCTCGTCGACCGACGCCGGCTCGACCACGTGGCACTGGGACGCACCCGACCCCATGGCCGCCTACCTCGCCACCGCCACGGTGGGGGACTTCGTGCTCGACAGCTACGTCGCCGAGAACGGCACGCCGATCATCGACGCTGTCGACCCGGCGCTGCCTGCGTCGCGCTCGGCGAACCTGGCCAAGACCGGGGCGATGCTGACCTTCTTCGAGGAGCTCTACGGCCCGTATCCGTTCGTCTCGTACGGCGCGATCGTCGACGACGACTCGGTCGGCTATGCGCTGGAGACCCAGACCCGGTCGTTCTTCTCGCGCAACGCCAGCGAGGGCACCGTGGCGCACGAGCTCGCCCATCAGTGGATGGGCAACCACGTCAGCCCCGCCCAGTGGTCCGACATCTGGCTCAACGAGGGCTGGGCCACGTACTCGTCGTGGATGTGGTCCGAGAACGTCGGCGGACCCACTGCGCAGCAGTCCTTCGACGCCACGATGGCCCGGGATGCCTCCAGTTCCTACTGGGCGATCATCGTCGCGGACCCGGGCCCGTACGGACTGTTCTCCGGACCGGTCTACACGCGGGGTGCAGCCACGCTGCACGCATTGCGTGGAGAGATCGGCGACGACGCCTTCTTCGACCTCGCCAAGCAGTGGGTCATCGAGTACGGCGGCGGGACTGCCTCCACCGACGACTTCCAGGCCCTTGCCGAGTCCGTCTCGGGCCAGGACCTGGACGCGTTCTTCACCATCTGGGTGCGTACGGGATCCAAGCCCACCAGCTGGTGACGCGTGGCAACGGCAGGTGGCCACCAGCGGGAACTGCCGGCCCACACGTGATGTAGGAGGTCACCTGACTGCAGCCGGCACCTGGCGATCCAACCCGTCCGAAGCAGCGTCGGCGTGTTCGGGTGGCGGCGACGGTGTCGGCGACGGTGTCGGCGTCACCAGGATCAACACGCTGGGCAGGACGAGCAGCGTCGCGACCAGCGCCATCACGACCATGACGGCCGTCAACAGTCCGTAGGTGGCGAACAGGGGCATCGGGGCGAACGCCAGGATGCCGAACCCCACTGCCGAACTGACTGCGGACGCGACCAGGGCGGTGCCGGTGCCCTCGCCCGCCACCTGGACGGCTGCCGGTGCAGGCCGACGACCGAGTTCCTCCCGATACCGCACGATGTAGTGGATGGCGAAGTCGATCCCGATTCCGATCGACACGGCCGCGATGGTCGCGGTGACGATGTTGAGCGCGGCGCCGATCAACTCCATGAAGGCGTAGAGCCATGCGACCGTCATCAGGATCGGCAGGATCGATGCAACGGCGAAGCGGATGCTGCGCAGGAACGTGGCAGCGATGAGCAGGCACAGCACGACCGCCAGCGGCAACGACACGGCAAGAGCCCGGCTGGTGGCCTGCAACGACGCGTCCCGCACGAACGAACTGCCGGTCAGCTCGACCGTGGCATCGGGAAGTTCCTCCCGGAGCCTGTCGATGATCGGATCCAGGTCGGCGCGCGCCTGGCCGATGGACGCCTGGCTGCGGCTGTTGGTCAATCCCATTGCCAGCACGGTCGCGCCTGGTTGCTCCATGAGGTCGACCGTCGCTGCGACCGACTCTCGTGAGATGGCCTGCCGGCCGTCGTTCGACACACCCTCGGCTGCTGCCACCTCCAGCAGGGCCTGCACCTGTGCGCGGGTGTCGGGAATGCCATTGCCGTCCGCATCGACCAGTTGGACGCCAGCGCGATCGGCGACCAGCGCTCGTGCGCCCGGCGACGCCATCACGGCATCCACCACGGCCACGGTGCCACCCTCCACGATGACGCCGTCGGCGTTGCGTGCGAGCACGTCGCTGTCGAGTGCGACGATGTCGTCGGTGGCGCCCTTCAGGCTGGCCTGGACCGCCGGGTCGGCCAGGTCGGCCTCGACGAAGAGCAAGGCCGGCTCGCCGCGGCGGGACCCGACGTGCTCGTCCAGTCGGTCGAGCCCGACCACGAAGTCGGAGTCGGCCGAGAAGTAGTCCTCCACGTCGAAGCGCGTCGGCACCTGCAACGCCAGCACGGTCGCACCGGCAGTCACGACTGCAGCGATCACCACGACCACGACCGGGCGGCTCGCCACCGCGGCGACGAAGCGGCCGATCGGCGCTGCCAAGCGGTCCCCGGTCGCGACCCGCATCGATCGATCAGGGACCCCGACCGTGCGCATGCGCCACCACGCCGGGACCACCAGGGTTGCCAGCACCGTCACGACGAACAGCCCGACTCCTGCCGCGGGGGCCACGAAGACCATGAGCAGGACCGCGCCCATCACCATCGAGGCCGTGGCGAGCGACCCCGCCACGCGAACGACCCCGGCGCGCCGACCGCCGGGCGGGCGACCGAGCCGGTCGTCGAGCAGCGAGACTGCCAACGGGGTGGCCACGCCGAGCAGGACGAACGCCGCCGCCAGCGCGATCGCTGCCCCGATCCCGAAGTTGACGATCGACTCGATGCCGGAGGTGACGTTGGACAGGAACGCGGCCATGTCCGACGACAGCGCGAGCAGCAGCGCGGTTCCGACCGCGGCGAGCCCGGTGGTCAGCGCCCGGCGTGGGACCTCGCCGGCCAGGCGTTGCTCGCGGTATCGGCCCACGGCGTGGAAGGCGAAGTCGACGCCGAAGGAGATCATCGCGATCGGCACGATCAGGGTCAGCACGAGATCGTCGTCGAAACCGACGAGGTTGGTGATGCCCTTGAGCCAGATCATCAGCGCTCCCAGCGCGACTCCGACGACGGTCAGCACCCAGTAGCTGCGAAAGGTCAGGCCGACGATCAACAGGACTGCCAGCACGGTCAGCCCGATGAACGGTCCGGCGAGTTGGCCCTGTTCCTGGGAGGTGAGGTTGACGTCGAGCGCGATTCCGTGGACCTCCATCCCGGTGGTGTCGCGCAAGATCTGCTGGACATCGCGCGCGTACTCCTCCGGTGCGGTGTCACCTCCCAGGTTGACGGCGTTGGAGCCGAACCCGAGTTCGTCGTTGTCGCCCAGCACACGGACGACGACGGCAGGGCTCGCCCAGGAACCATCAACGGTCCGCGATGCCTGGGTGGACAGCCCGAGGGCTGCGGCAGTCGGACCGAGCTCGTCGACGATCACGGTCGTGGTGGCATCGATCTCCGCCGCCGCGACAGTGTCGATGCTGTCGGGGAGGTTGAGCGCGACCAGGTCGGCGATCGTCACGAGGCCGTCGATCTCGGTGCCGGTGGCCGGATCGAACGTGGCCTGCAATGTCGGCCCGATGGCCGGGTCACTGCGCAGGGCCTCGCCGGCCGCGTACAGCCCGCGCAGGCTGTCCGCATCCAGCACGTTGCCGTCGGGAGCCTCGACGATGAAGTTCATCTCGTGCACCGGTGCCGGGAAGCGATCGTCGATGGCGTCGCGCGCCTCGAACACCGGACCCCCCGGTTCGGTCGACGCGGTCTCGGTCGGGGCCATGGTGATCATGGGGATGGCCAGCAGCCCCGTGATCACGGCAAGGAGCACCAGTACCGCCACGCGCCGTTGGTCGAGTCGTTCCACGAGTGGCTGCATCGCCAAGTCCTTGTTCGGTGTGATCCATGTCGACCATCGGTGACTCGAGGGTCGAGTCCCTGGTCGGGTGCTCGGCTGGCACCGGGATTGATCTAGTCAACGTCAAGTTGACGGTGTAAAGATATACCGCACCAATGTGGACGCTGTCAAGACCCGAGCGGGGACGGGCTACGATGGCCCCCATGTCCACCGACACCTACCACCACGGCGACCTGCACCGGGCACTGCTCGGCGCAGTCGGCGAGATCGTCGCCGAGCAGGGCTTCCACGACCTCAGCCTGCGCGAGGCCGCCCGGAGAGCAGGGGTGTCGCATTCGGCGCCGGCCCATCACTTCGGGGACAAGGACGGTCTGCTCGATGCCTTCGCGATCGAGGGTTTCGAACTGCTGGCCAACCGCTTCGACCATGCGACCAGGTCACATGACAGCGACGACGACCCGATCGACCTGGTCGAGGGGCTGGGTCGCGCCTACCTCACCTTCGCGGTGGAGGACCCGGCCCACTATGCGGTCATGTTCAACCACACCAAACCACACGACGAGTACGTCGGGTCGGACCTGGCCGTGGCAGCGGACGCCTGCTTCGAGCAGCTCGCGGGTGCAGTGGTGGAGTTGGTGCACCACGGGCTGGTTGCCGAGGCCAACGCCCGCTACGTCGCCACGATGCTGTGGGGAACCTGCCACGGGATCGCGGTGCTGTGGAACGACGACAAGCTGCCCCACTTCTACGAGGACCACAGCTTCGAGGGCGTCCTCGACGGCGTCATGGGCGTCATCAGAGGCCTCCTGCGCGCATGACCCAGTCGTGCGGCGTCGCCAACGCGCGGTGAGGACCCGGCCAGGGTTGCGATTCAGGCGGCGGGCCTGGATCCTTCGGTCCTTGCTTCCACTTCCGCGCGCCGCCACGGGGCGACACCGTCGATCTCGGCATCCAGCGACAGGCTGAGCACGGTCCTGACCACCACCAGGACGGCCAGCACCAACACGCTGTCCAGGGTCGTCTCGACCGCCACCGTCTTGACGATGTCCGCCGCCACCAACACCTCCAGGCCCAGCAGCAGCGTGCGGCCGAAACGGCGCCGCAGGGTCGTGTAGGTGTCAACGCCCGGCCCGCGTTCGGCAAGTGCCCGCACGGTCGACCACACACCACCGACGACGAGAATCGCGACGCCGACCACCTCGAAGGACTGCGCCACCACCTCCATGATCTCGGCGAAGTCCACGTTCACCCTCCTGTCGCACGGG